>QMOR01000290.1 GCA_003648285.1 Bacteroidota bacterium | reverse complement strand
TTGCTTCGTAAGAATACCGTAGCTCCAATACTCACACGTCTTGATACTTTTCTTCGTCCGCGAATTGTACGGAACATGATGGCTCAAAAGGAGGGACTTGATTTTAATAATATCCTAAATACTAATAAGATACTATTGGTAAAGCTTGCGCAAGGGATGATTGGCGAGGAGAATAGCTATTTACTAGGGACTCTAATAGTTGCCAAACTCCATCAGGCAGCTCAAGCACGTCAAAACATCCCACAAGAGCAACGCACACCTTTTTATTTCTATATCGATGAATTCCAGAACTTCATTACACCATCAATGTCTTCAATTCTCTCCGGTGCACGTAAATATGGTTTGGGACTCATCCTTGCTCATCAAGATCTTGATCAATTAGCGCGCAGAGATGCAGAATTGGCTAACTCGGTCTTATCAAATCCCAATATCAGAGCATGTTTCAGATGTGGAGACAGAGATGCATCTAAACTAGAGGATGGGTTTTCATACTTTGATTCAACAGATCTGCAAAGCTTGGGAATAGGAGAAGCGATTGTTCGCGTGGGTCGCAAAGATCATGACTTTAATCTGTCATTTGCTCTTGTTCCAAAAGTTGAAGCCGCAATTGCTGAAACCAGGATACGAAAAGTAGTCGATCATTGCCGATCTACTTATGCTCTCCATAAGAGCAAGGTTGAAGATATACTGAGAGACGCTTTGCAGGTCGCAGTGGCTTCATCAAAACCGGTTCAACAGATTAAAAGAGCAGAGGAAGAGAAAACACCATCTGAGACATCAGTTAAAGCAAATGAAGAAAAAATAAAGCCTGAAGTTAACTTGACTTTTGAAGTACAAAAATTTGTTGAGAAAGAGGTAGAAAAGGAAAAGCGACGTGAGCACCGATTCATTCAGGAATATGTTAAGAAGATAGCAGAAGAAAGAAACTTCAAGGCTATAGTTGAAGAGCCCGTGAATGACAATACGGGAAGCGTTGATGTTGGTTTGCATCGTGATGATCTGAAAATTGCTTGTGAGATCTCAGTGACGAATACTGCAAAATATGAAGTACAAAATATCCAGAAGTGCTTGACGGCTGGCTACTCATTGATATTCATGATCTCCAATGACCAAAAGCATCTTAGCGATATACGAGAAATGGCGGTTTCAGAAGTTGATCAGTCACAACATAATAGGCTATATTTCGTGTCAAAAGATGATTTTGTTAACCAGCTTGATATGTTACTAGCTCAGAAATTTCAATCGTCAGAGATTAGAGCAAAGGGATACAGAGTTAAGTTAAATTACACTGGTACACCAGATACCTCAACACAGAAAAAAGCGCTGAAGGATATTATCCTGTCTTCGCTGCGTAGAAGTAATAAGCCCGAATAAAAATGATCACCATTCCATGAGGTGTAATAGCAACGACTAGACTTGGCGGTTTTAATTAATTTGAATTAGAATCGGTTGTAAGTCGTCAAACGAAAGTGAAGGAAACTGCTGAATTGAATAATCCGTGTTGCCTGGTATACAGCTGTTTATACAGAGTTAGATCCGAATATTTATAGAATAGTATGTGGAAATTCAGCGTAAAGATGTTTTGGATTACCTCTTCCTATACGGTATATTTGATACAACATAGCGTATAAGCTATCAGAAAATGTGACTTTGCAAACTAGCATACATAAAAGAAACTTGCTTTTTATTTAAGTGTACTGTATCTTGGTCGAGATCATAATAAACCTCACCTCCTGTTATTGTATGTTTCGATCGTATTGCAGAGTTGTACAAGAAAAAATGTGAGAGAACCAAGGAAGCCCAACATTGTGCACTTGTGGCCCCGAGAATGGGGAATTTTACCATAGTGGTACATTTGCCAGAACTGTGACGTGTTGTTTAGGGTGTCAAAATATTTTCTTACAAAATGGCATTTAAATTGAATTGACAGAAGAAATTGCAACCTGTCAGGCAATATTTTAGTCGTAAAAATCACTTTAGATGAATTTATTTCAGAAAAATATTAAGACAGAACACTTGGTGTAGGATGATTGCAAAGCAATACAGATGATTTTTAATATTGACATTCGGAAATAAATTATAATGTGCCTATAAAATATAGAACAAATAAGCAAATACATTTTTTTTATTTAAAACCCATCACCATGAGAAATCCGCACATTCGGTACGTCCTTTTATTGGCAATTTCGTTTATAGTTTATTGTACACCACCCCTTCTCGGTCAGTTGCCATTGAAGTGCCTAGTAGAAGATTCAGAAATGTCATCAACAGGCTGTCAGGATTATGGATGTTTTATGCAGACGGATGTTAATGATATGGCATCGCTACCTTTGGTCACGGTTCACGTTGACATCCATTTTATTGAGTCGAATGGAAATAATTTTCAATGCACTGATCCACAAGGTCAATATTACGCCCCAACTTATGCCCAACAATTCCTTGGTTTTTCAAACCAGTTATTTAGTGATCCGCCGGCTAATTTTCATGGGACATCACCGGACTTGCTTGATACACGCATTAGGTTTGCATTTTATAACAATCCATCGGATTTATGTGATGCTGTTTTTATTCATCAAACAGCACCAACGACATTTACAAATCCTGACGCTCTTCACATTCTCATATATGATAAACCTGGAGTTAGTGGTTTTTCAGGGAAACAAATTAGCCAGAGTGTAATTGAACTTTACAACATTCACCAAGAAGTATTCGACAATGGTGGGAATGATGTTCATGGAGCGGGTGGGGTTTTAAATCACGAATTTGGCCATCTTTGTGGGTTATGCCATGCATACAGTGCACAGAATGATTGTCCAGATATGGACCCGTCTGCGGAATGTGGTGGCTCGTCCTCTTCAACATGCAATGGAGCAAATTGCCCTACTGGCTCTACAACATTGGGTGTCCACCCCTCATGTGGCTCAAGTTCTTGTTTTGGATGTTATTGTACACTCTCGAGCAGTAATAACTTCATGTCTCTTGGTACACAGGAAGCCATTGTGCGCTCTCAATGGGCACAAATGTATGGGTTTATCGTAAAAACGAAATTGAATAGTGTTCGTTTTGACGACTCATGTGAAGACCCCCCAAGTCTTCCTGCTCTTGAAATACCGGCTAACACAATCGTTGAATGGAACGGTGTGAAATATCTGGATCGTCATGTCGAGATCCGATCTGGCGCAATATTGAAAATACATTGCGACGTCTACATGGCAAAAGGACGGAGGATCATCGTAAATAGAGGTGCACGCCTATTTGTTCTTGGAGGATCAATTACGTCTATGACAAATGAGTGCCTTTGGGATGGAATCATTTTACACGGTAATGCATCTCTCTATCAACCCGATCCCGTTGATGCAAAGGACGAGAATACGGTAATCCCAGCTAATGGTAGTGGTGTTGTGTGGTTAAACGGGGCTGTGCTTTCAAGGGCTGGTACAGCTATATCAACAAAGGCAACAGGCGGGTTAAGTACGCATGATTACTTTGGAGGATTGGTTATTGTTGAAAACTCAGATTTCATTGGAAACAAGAGGGCGGTGGAATTTCTGAAGTATAGTTTACCAAATAAGAGCTATTTCGTAAATTGTGAAATTAAACCTGAGCCAAGCTCGCCAGTTGATGTATTTGCAGGTATTTCAATATGGGCATGTGAAGGTATAGGATTATCTCAGACTCATTTTACCGATGTCAGTTTTTACGGTATGCGGGGCATTGATTTTACTGTTAATGTAGAGGATTGTTCATTTGAAGGTGCAGATTTTGGTTTTCGCTCAGAATCAACAATGCCTAATTATAATCTTTCGAGTAGTACAATTGATGATTGCAAGTTCGGCGATAACGCTGTGGATATGTATCATGGTGCATCACCAAATATGATCTATCCACAAAACATAGTGAACAATTTATTCGTGAGTGATGGTAGCTTTGCCATCCGATTTGGAATCAGAATGTTTGGAGAATCATTGTTTTCCATCAGAAAAAATATATTTCAAGAGAAATATTTTTCAATTCAATTAAGTGCTACAGGGAGCCTAGGAAACAGTGTTTCCTGTAACACGCTAGATAATATAAGTTTTGGAGTTCAGGCAAATTTTAATAACGAAAGACTTGTTATATTGGGAAATACATTTTTGAGTTCGGGGATAAGGCAAATTTACGTTAATGGGAATCAATCGGAACTTGGAGTCATCAATAGTTTGCAGGGTGAAATTGAAACGGCGGCTGGCAATTGTTTTACTAGTACTAATAGTTACGTGATCCAAGCCAATCAAAACAGCACAGAATTGTTTAATTACTATGTGAAAGATTTGGGTGGTTTCCCTGAACCCTGTGAGAGGCCAAATGGAAGTCTGACTGACAGTGGTCCTAACAATTACGTCCTCAAGAATTCTGAAAATGAATATGATTGCAATGATGAAGGAATACTTAGTGGAATGACTGAGACCGATTTGGATAGTGCAAGATTTAAAGCATTTGCAAAAAAGACCATTCATGAGGCAGATCCTCGGGATTTTAACAAGAAGTACGACTATTTGTTAGCGAGAGATTATCAGGAGAAAGTACTGAGGGCAGTTGTGCAGGAAACCTATGAAAATAATGATCTTGATAAAGTTGAAGAGTTGCTACTTGAAGAAAATTCAAAAGTATACGATAGGGCTGTCATAGGATTGCGTACAAGAAGACTGAATATTGCTGGGGCACAGTCTTTGCTCGACAATATGACGATTGAATCTCAGGACGACATATGGTTTAAGGATATTATGGCGATAAACTTCTCTGTTATTGATGAAAGATCAAGTATTTACAGCCCTACGACTCAAGAAGATTCCATACTACATGTCATTGCTTCTACAGAACATTCGATTATGCAAGGCTATGCTTGTGCACTACTGTATCTTACAACTGGGTTTAGTTGCGATGCCGATACTCTACAAATGAGGAGTAGGAATGTTCTAAAGGAAAAGCAAGATCAATCGATAGAATATGAATCTACGAGTATCACTATCTA
>QMOR01000289.1 GCA_003648285.1 Bacteroidota bacterium | reverse complement strand
CTCGCAATAATCAATAACGCTACACACGCCGCACACACCTATATTAAGTTCAATCTTGCCGGGTGGCTCGGAAAAACTCTCGATGAAGAGGACGGAGCACTCCTAAAACTGCGCATAACCTCGAACGAGATCCCCGCTAACCAGGATACCCGCATTAGATTCAAGCGTATAACTGAAAACTGGAGCGAAGGGGCATTGAAATGGAGTAATGCGCCTTCTATAGGATCAAGCTATAAAACAAAAGTCATACACTCAGGGGATTCTGGAACAGAGACATATAACCTCACTGGACTAGTTCAAGAAATGCTGGATCATGAGGGGTGCTGTGGGCTCTACATTGAGATCGATGACTATGTAGTATGGTTCGCCTCATCAGATGGGGCCTATACCCCACGATTATACCTCACAGAAGCCGTCCCAACTGGAGACATCCTATCAGGAACTGCACAGCCCACATCACAAGAAGCAGGCGAATCAGTTGATGTAGCGGTAGATATAAAAAACGTTGGATCGATTGGTGGCTATTTCAAACTACAGTACTATGAAGGATCTACTCACCTGAGGACCGCGTCGAGGGCATGGCTTGATGCAAATCAAACCGTAACAGACATATCTGAAGTATTTCTGATGCCAAATCGGGATTTTATTGTATCGGTACGGATGTATAATGAAACTACAGAAGCAATAGATGATACTTATGATGTTACTTGCTATCTGAGCAGCGGGATGGATTACTATGTTAAGACAGAAGGAAACGATTCAGCGGCAGGATCATCGTGGGATCAGGCATGGCAAACGGTGGATAAGGCCGCCAGAACAGTCCCAGACGGCTCTGTAGTTCATATCGGCTTTGGCGAGTATAGTAATGAACCAGCTGGAAACTTGATAGCTCCGCAGAACGTAGGGGGGGAGGGTATAACATACAGTCCAGAAACAGCAGGAAGCGAAGGCGGAACCGGAACGGTAATCATAGAGAAAAACATATAATATCAAGAGGTACTAATTATGACTGATACACAAAAAGAACCAGGGGCAGAAATGAAAGCACAGGTACCAAACCCGCTTGTACAGAAAAAAGAGGCTCTTACTCAGCAGCTTCAGCAGGAAAACGAGCGGATCATGCAGTTAAGGCAGCAGAAAGAAACCATCGAGAGTATGATATCTGCTGCAAACGATAAGGGGCAGCGGATTATAGGGGCTCTAAATCTCATAGAGGAGCTATTAGCTCAGGAGTAAAAGATGGCATGGTATGATACCAAACAAGCGGCAGTTGACCCTGACAACCCCGCGGCAAATGAACAAATTCCATTCTCAGAATGGAATAGTATGACCGCAGAGCTGCGGAATAAGATCATTAACAAAACGGTAAATGCTGCTGCAATCGGTGATGATAAGATCCTGGTGTACGATCTTGCATCAGATACGTTCGTTTTTGAGACTCCGACGGCGGTAGCATCACTTAACGACATTCCTGATGTAGATATCTCAGGCGTTCCTGCACTTTTTGAGGTGCTTGCATATAATGGGGCAGGGCTATGGATCAATCGGACAGCCGCAGAAGCTGGGCTGGCAACAGTAACCAATCTGGCATCGTATCTTCCACTCACTGGCGGGACTATTGCAGGACCAATGACGCTGAATGGACAGATTGACGTAGGTGGCACGCTGGTAATGAATGAGTATTATATCACACATATATCTCGAATATACCCACATGCGGCAGCCATAGAGGTAAGTGGTAATTTTGACATGCTATCACACAACATCAGCAACGTAGTAGATCCCACATCAGCGCAGGATGCAAGTACAAAAAACTATACTGATACTCACCTTTTCACAAAAGAGGCGGTGACTACGTTCACGGATGGCTATATACCAATATACAGAACAGCATCCGGAAAGTTTGAGATGGAAGAACAGAGCGCAGCATTAGGGCTTCCGGTGACAGACACGACCGCAATTGTGAAAGGGAGTGTAGATGGTACCAAGTTGGTGCGGTTCGAGGCAGATGGGCTATCATCTGGATTCACACGCGTCATGACAATACCTGATAAGGACATGACCATCGCCGATAAGGCGGAAGTAATGTTACTTAATGGCACGCAGGCGATGGGGGCTAATCTTGATATGGCTGCGAATGAGCTTACCAGTGTTCATGGGATTACCGCCGGAACATCAGCTGGAGCTGTATTCTACGATGATGGGGGCGCTCTTTTTGCTACGTTCGGAGCAAGTTATTCTGGAGAGAACAGCTTTTTTGAAAACGTAAACATGAATGGAAGAGACATTACAGCGATAGGTATCATAAACCTTGATGCGGCTATGGAATGCACAATAGCTACAGGGGCAATCACTGTAGCTAATTCATATCATACGGTTGATACTGAAGCCGATGCCGCAACGGATGACCTTACTACTATAAATGGGGGAACCGAAGGACAAATCCTCATTATTCGATCTAATAACTCTGCTAGGACTGTAGTTGTGAAGGATGCAACCGGCAATATTCAGCTATCAGGAGATATGTCTCTTGACAATATTGAAGACACTCTTACAATGATCTACGACGGCTCAAACTGGCTTGAGACTGGAAGATCAAACAACGGAGCATGAATAATAATGGCATACTGCACAAACGCTGAACTGACCCTGCTAACAGGTACAACGCTCTCAACAGTAATACAGGATGCCATAATTGATCAGGCAGATCGGGAGATCAATGCACGATTAGAAGCAGCTGGCATTACCCCCCCAGTAGCTGATGACCTGCTTAAGTTTGCGTCAATTGATCTATCTAAGATTGGGATCATCACCCATAATCGGATGACCGGGGCGCAAACCAAGAGTGTCAAGATTGGAGACATTACGATACAGGACGATCTTGATGCAGAGATCGCTGCATTACGAGCGCACGCTTGGAAGATACTTGAGGGATACGTCTCATTGAATGCTGACAGTATGGTACCCGTATCTCGGATTGTAGGACGGTCAGGAGTCCGAATCGGGGAATATGAGGAAATGACCGCTGAGGAGGAGGAAGAGTACTAATGTCTCGAAATTCAGAGATCGACCGAGCTGGGGTAGGGGGTCAGGTGCGGAAGATGTGTGCAGAGGGGCACTCTCCTTCAGAGATTGCCGCATCCATGCCCCCCTCCGTATCTGCGCATTCGGTACGGAGGTATCTGGCAAAGCAGAGCGTTGGTGCTGCTACCGTCCCGCAACAAAGCGAAAGTACGGCGTTGAAGATGCTTGTAGCAGCAATAGTAGGGGAACCAGATTCCAGGGATTCTGATACAACTTCATATTATGGCACGTACAAGCTCGATACTACAAACATTTTTACAAAGTATTCTGGAATCGCAAGGGATATGAAAAACGGGCAGGTGATGCGGGGGTTCAAAAATATCGCCCTTAAAATTACGAACGGCGCGAAGATCATAATTGAGGGGGATGACGAGTCCATCATTGCCGACGCTATGATGAAGGCTCTTGATTTCTCATCGCTGTTGCAGAATGTCGTTAGATCGACGTGTGAGATGGGGACGTGTGTAGTAAGCCTAAAAGACGTAAATGGAGTATCTATAACGCCACAAATACTTCCGATGACTTATATCACCCTGCTAACAGAGCATGAAACAGTAGGGGAGGTAGAAGAACATCTGGTAAAAGGAACAGTGGATAAGGTAGTTTTTGGGGAAAGTAGCGATAATCAGATTGTTTATAATACGTCAGACGTTGCGTTATTCCGGATATGGTCCTCGGATATGATGCTTACAGATATTCGGGGGCGGCAAACATACGGCATATATGGCGAATCCATGACCATAGGTGTGGAAACCCCTTTAAAATCACAAATGAACGCCGCATATTCCTATGATGCATTCATAGCCCGGTATGGTTCCGGGAGACTGCTGCATAACTTTACGCTCCTTGCAGAGATGCTTAAGGACAAATCGATAACCGTAGCAGCAGCACAGAAGACGATAGATGATGACGCAGCAGCGGGACAGAGGATCGGGGCTAATGAGGATATATATGGTACGGGAAAAGAGGTCTCGATGTTGGAGTCCAAAACCGGATTTGACATTGTCCCATATCTCGAATTTAGGGGGATGCAGATCAACCGGGCACTCTTGCAATCAGATGTAGGTGCCGGAGATGTCGGAAGCTCCTGGACATCAGCGGGTACGGCGGTATCGGCACAAGAGCTTGTTGCTTTACAATCCTTGCGCGAGACGTTTTTCAGATCATTTATTGAAGGAGTTATCGCCCCATGGCTGGAAATGTCTCAGGAGTTCAGTATTGATATAGATACAATTACAATCGATGCAGAGCCACTATCACAGGTTCCAGTACCATATCAAGTATTGACGGATTGGGTGGACCGCGGGATACTGGATGAGAGGGAGGTACGGGTCCGAGGTGGCTTTACGCCAGACCCCCCAGATTCCCTTGAGGCTGAAATCACACCTCCAGAAGATACGGATGAGGATAATATGGATGAGGATGTTGCGTGAGTGTAAGTTATTTCTGAGCAGCGATACCTTTATATACTCCCAAGGACATTACATACTATGCGCCAGTGGCGCAGGAGATGAAGAGCAATGACACAAACGAATAATGATCAACAGGCAACACAGCAGAGCATACACGATTTAGACGTATACGACGCCGCAGAACTCCCAAGTTCTGGGCGGAAATGGTTGATTTCAAGCCGCCTAATGTCTGTGTTGCTTTCCAACGCAGAACCAAAAAATAGGTTCGGCGAGACCTATTTTAATCTGGGTCTTCCGGGCCTGGATCTGACAGTGCGGTGTCATCGGGAAGATTTCATTACCGTCGAAGGGGTCGGCGGCTATATTGGGCTGTCGAAACATGAATATGGGTGGCATCTCGGCACGCCGAACGTGGCGTTATCTGAGCCGCTAATAACAGCGGTAGAGCGGATGCGATACCTATTGAGAGCCCCAAGGGGATGTGAAGGCGGGGACACAAAAACAGAATTAAGGATAGGAGG
>QMOR01000288.1 GCA_003648285.1 Bacteroidota bacterium | reverse complement strand
GCAATCTACATTTCAAGGATTTTTCAGTATAGTATTTTATTTGCCGCTGGCGATTATTGGATTTAACCCGATCGCATTTGTGACGATAAATGCATTTCAGACACTTTATCAGTTCTGGATACACACCAGGACGATCGATAAGCTACATCCTTTGTTCGAATTTGTATTCTGCACGCCCT
Organism: Bacteroidota bacterium; assembly: GCA_003648285.1. GTDB lineage: Bacteria > Bacteroidota > Bacteroidia > Chitinophagales > Saprospiraceae > B8-G4. The sequence goes on along the minus strand of QMOR01000288.1, from coordinate 4,857 downwards.
CACACCACCGCGTACATCACGGCCGGAACCCACAGTATATTGATAAAAATCACGGAGGTACGCTCATCATTTTTGACAGGATCTTTGGGACATTCGAACCAGAGGCCGAGGAGGTGGTTTATGGGGTGACCAAACCACTTGCGAGCTGGAATCCCGTCTGGGCCAATTTTGACTACTACGCAGATATGCTTCGAGATTTAAAAAAGAAAATGAGCTGGAAAGACCGCCTGAAGTATGTATTTGCTAATCCTGGCTGGATGCCGGAGTCTCTTGGTGGATACGAGCCTGCTCCGCCTGTCACGACTGAGACAGCGACCAAGTTCGATACTGGCATTCCGGATGCACTGAGCTATTATATCCTGATTCAGTATGCCTTGGTCCTGGGGATTACCACGGTGCTTCTATTCAGTACAGAGCATCCGCAGATGACATCGGGTATTCTGCTCAGTGGAGCGGCATGGATTATATTGTCTATCGCTACGCTCGGTGCGATATTTGAGTCTCGGCGGTGGGCGCGGGTTGTTGAGCCATTGAGGCTAGTGGTTGTGATGATATCTGTTCTCGTCCTGCCAGCGTCGATTTTGGTGAATGTCGTGACAGGGTTTGTTGTGGCGGCATCAGTTGGTTGGTTTTTGTGGCAAGGGATGAGGTGAGTTGTATCATATGTGACATTAACCTTGATATCTGGGATATCTCGGGAATAAAAATTTTATCGCTTGAATCATTCCATCAGCGGTACACTTGGATTACCGGAAATATGCCAGAAGGTATTTACATTTATTCTCTAGTGACGGAAGATGGCAAAGTGATTTCAGGTAAAATCATGAAGCAATAGAAAATATGAAAGAACTTTTGCTCTCGTTGATTCTATTCGCATTATCGCACAGTATGTGCATTGGGCAAGTTGGCTTCAGCAAAACGTATCGGTATGAGGATACGCGTCATACAGAATTTTTTAGCATTCTCAATGATAATGATACACTTGTCATACACGGTCTGGCAATAGATGGATCCGGTAATCAAGGGTTATTGTTGACGAAGATCGATACGTTTGGCAATGTGCTTTTTCAGCGGTTTTATGGAGATAGTGTGCTTTCCACACCATTTCTTGCTGAGGATGGATATGATCTGATCAAAACTCAAGAGGGAGGATATATTGTTACCGGGGAATTGAATTTCGTGTCTGCGACAGTCAAACTGAGCGAAAATGGCGACATTGATTTAATCACGAATTATCCGATAAATACGGAGGAGATTGTTTCGTTTTATCATGAGATTTGCACGCTCGAAGATGGTTTTATGCTCGGTGGGCCAAAGCAAATGCGTGCAGATTTTAAAGCAGATATATTTATTTCACAGTTAAATAAAAACGGTGACACGCTTTGGGAAAAACGCTATGGGGAGATTGGTATATGGGACCTTATGGGCGAGATGCTTGTCCTTGACGACAACAATATTGTTGTTGGGGGCTGGAAAGGAGGCAATGCATGGGTTCAACCGTGGTTTTTTAGTATTGATAATCAGGGAGAAATCCTTTGGGAGTGGCTCGGTGAGAAGAGTAAAAAAGCGGGTGTAGTGGATGACTTCGTGCTTACATCGGATGGTGAAATTATTTACCTCAATACATTTATTGATACAGTGGTCTTAATCGGAGAACCAGTGGGATTTACAAGAGGTCGTCTGGTAAAATTGGACTCGAACAGAAATGAAGTATGGTCGACAGTCGTCGGGAAGGCCACCTTTGAGTCCAATGATCTTACGGATTTAGTGATGACATCAGAAGGCGATTTTGTCGCGACGGGAAAATATGCGCCCAACGAAGACGGAGCAAGCGGGACAGCACTTGTGAACTGGACGGTCAAATTTTCTTCTGAAGGTGAAGTATTATGGGAACGATTTGACTCCACGATCTGGACACCTGACCGAGGCGTGTGGAATGACCCGTCGGGCATCACATTGCTGTCATCTGGCAGCATTGTAATATGTGGCACTGCATATCGACTCTCTGCACCAGACAATGGGGAGCTTGGATATATCATCAAGCTGGACAAAAACGGCTGCATGGAAGAGGGATGCGAACTAGGCCCGATCACCCGCGTCGACGTCCCCTTCGGCCAAAACCTGGAAGTGCTGATCTATCCTAATCCCGCTTCAGGGTCCGTGACAGTGGAGTTTCCTGGACGTGGAGATCTGATATTGTTTGACATGCAAGGCCGGTTGATGCTCACGGTGTCAGAGGCCATAGACCAGGTGTCTCTAGATATGAGCACGTTGCTCCCCGGTACGTACTTTGTTCGTATCGTGACAGATGCCGGATGGACGGTGCGGACGATTGCGAAAGAATAATGATAAAGCGCCTTGCGCAGCCCGTTGTGTCAGCGGTGAGGATGGAAATAACACAGGCCAAAGCCCAATTCACCTTTAGGTACCCATCTCATCCCCCCGGGACCTCAATCATCCTATTCTCAAGCGCATACATCACAAGTTGCACAGGACTCTTGAGCTTCAGTTTCTTCATGATCCGTTTCTTATGCGTGTAAACGGTATGCGTGCTTAAATTTAATTGTGCGGCAATTTCTTTTGCAATGAGTCCCTGTGCTGTCAGGACTACGATTTCCTTTTCGCGCGGTGTGAGTGGAGTATCGGGGCTGTTTTCTTCTGGTGATGTAAATGATTTTTCGAGGATAAAATCGAGCACTTTGCCACAAAAGAATTTCGATCTGGATTTTGCAGCCTGTATCGCGTCGAGGATCTCGGCTTCGTCGCATTCTTTCGTGAGAAAACAATTCACACCGCTTTGAATCACCCCAAAAATCCGCTCTTTATCATCATCAGCAGTGATAACCAATACTGCTGTTTGCGGAGCACATTCTTTGACTTTTGATATGGTAGCAGGGCTGAAATGCCTCGGCTGATTGTAATCGAGGATCAGCACATCTGGCGGAGAAGTCTGCAAGTGTTTCAGCAATTCCTCTTCCGTCGTGGGCTCGGCTACCACACGATATCCCTGGCGCTGCGTGAGCACCTGCTTCAGTCCCCGTCGTGTGAGGTACTGTGAGTCGGCTATCGTGATGGTAATCATGTCTTGTGATTCAGGTGTAAAGATAACAGAAGGTAGTGATGCGGGGGACGAGATGCGGGATGCGGGATGTGCGGTCTATACTCAAAAACAAAAATGCCTTCATCGCAAGCGACGAGGCATTTTGTGTGCCGCCCTTCCGCGGCGTCTCGTGCAGTTGGGTCAGCGATAGTAAAAACACACAGGTTGGTTATAACAGTGCAGCTTACTACATATGGATATATAGCAAATAGTATGCCGAAAAATCTTAATATGTTATGAGGTGAGGGTAAGCGGACTGTAAATACTGGTGACATGAATACCATAAATAAAGGTGAGATGCGGACTGTTTTGTCGCACAAGGCCTTAACTTTGCAGGCCTAAATCGAAGCGGGTGGAACACACAAAAAGATATTCAGCAAGGGGAGTCTCATCGACCAAGACTGAAGTACACGATGCGATAAAGATGCTGGACAAAGGCCTGTATCCAAATGCCTTTTGCAAAATACTGCCAGATGTGGCCGCGGGTGATGAGGCATTTTGCAATGTGCTGCACGCAGATACGGCGGGCACCAAGGCGAGTCTCGCGTATATCTACTGGAAGGAAACAGGGGATACCACCGTGTGGCATGGCGTAGCTCAGGATGCCATCGTCATGAATCTCGATGATATGGCCTGTGTCGGTATGGTCGATGACTTCATGCTGTCCAATACCATCACGCGCAACAAGCATCTCATTCCCGGAGAAGTCATTGCGGCGATCATCGAGGGCACAGTGCTTTTTAGTGACCGCATGAGGGATTTGGGTATCAATATCCACAATGCTGGCGGAGAAACAGCTGATGTCGGAGATATCGTGCGTACTGTGGATGTCGGGTTTACAGCTTTTGGGCGGATGCGTCAGGACAAACTGATCGTCAACAATATCAAAGAAGGCGATGTAATCGTAGGTTATGGATCATTCGGTCGAGCTACATACGAAGACGAGTACAATAGCGGGATGGGAAGCAACGGGTTGACCTCTGCGCGCCATGATGTGCTGCACAAGGATTATGCTGACAAATATCCTGAGTCCTATAGCGGTGAAACGCCACAGGAGTTTGTGTACTCGGGGAGCCGTCGTCTTGATGAAATGATCGATGTCGGCGGGAGTTCGATGCCATTGGGTAAGTTGATTTTGTCGCCAACACGGACATTTGTGCCTTCGATGCGGGATATGTTCGAAGATATGGGCCAGGATCGCATGCATGGGATTATCCATTGTACAGGTGGCGGTCAGACAAAAGTCTCACACTTTTTACCAGATGGGCTTTGTGCGGTGAAGGACGATCTATTTGCCACTCCTGTGTTGTTTGACATTATCCAAAAAGAGTCACAGGCTGACTGGAAGGAGATGTTTCAGGTATTTAATATGGGTGTTCGGCTGGAGGTCTATGTGGATCCTGCGGATGCAGAAGCGGTTGTGCAGCATGCGATGCGTTATAATATTCCGGCCCAGGTGATTGGGTCTGTGGTGGCTGATGATTCGGCTAAGGTGAGGTTGAGAACGTCTTACGGGGAGTTTTCTTATTGAATTCTCTCTCAATTCACTCTTGGGAGTGAATTTGAGAATTTTAAATTTTAAGTTCTTAATTTTAAATTACCCATTACTCATTACCCATTATTTATTTGCGTATCCGATGTAATTGAATGGGGTGATCAATTTCAATTCTATTTTTACGGAATCGGAAATATCTAGTGTGTCTATGAATGTGTTCATGACTTCTTGTGTTACGCGTTCTTTGCCTCGAGTCAGGCCT
>QMOR01000287.1 GCA_003648285.1 Bacteroidota bacterium | reverse complement strand
TGTATCCAGAACTGATAAAGTGTCTGAAATGCATTTATCGTCACAAATGCGATCGGGTTAAATCCAATAATCGCCAGCGGCAAATAAAATACTATACTGAAAAATCCTTGAAATGTAGATTGCCTCAACGCAACCGACAAGTTGTACTCCTCGCTCTGATGATGTACGATATGCGCACCCCACAGAATATTGATCTCGTGCGACAACCTGTGAAACCAGTAATAGAAAAAATCCACACCAATAAAGAGCAGCACGTATATCCACCACGTCGCAGGAAGCTCGAAAAGTCTGAAGTGATCGTACAGATAAATATATCCTACGATCATCACCGTCTTTGCCAATACCCCAACGATCTGCTGCATGACGCCGCAACTGATATTGGAGACGGCATCATTAAACCTGTACAGACCCGAGTGCTGCAACTTGCTCACGAGGAGCTCCACTCCGATCAAAATGAAGAAAATGGGTATCGATAAGATGATATAATTCATGCTGCCTTAAATGTAGGCATGTTTATGGTTCAAAATTCTTACTTTGAGAGTAGTCAATCCCCAAATGCTATGAAACTCCCCGATTTCCTCTTGGTTGGAAAAACTCTTGCCCCAAACGATCTATCTGATTTTACTGTCCAAAATGAAAAGAAGAGCCTTGACAGGTTGCGCGTGTTTGCATGGTTGAGCTTTGTCCTGTACGTCCTCCTACTCTATCTTGATGTGCAAAGGAAAGAGGACGGAGTATTTTACCAGCATACCATTTATCGCTATCTGGAATACATTCACTTTTCCGGAATCCTCTTCCTCATTCCGGCTGTTTCATTGTCTGTCTGGAAACGTGACATTGCCGATCATAAGTCATACCGGGCAGTATTGATCTATGGATCATTCTTCATTTTCATCATAACCATTTTTGCAATGGGCGTAGCGTCGTACTATGAAAGTGGCAACATCGTTCTCTATACCGGGTTTATTCTTGTGACTAACTGGACATTCCCCTTGAATCATGTCCAGCGACTGATCTTCAATATTCTTTGTGTCAGCGCAATGATTCTTCTTGTAATTTTTCCAATACAGGTGCTGTCACATTATATCCCGGAGAATCTGCACATATTCCGCCTGGTGACGATTTACGAAGTGGTGGGCCTGACCATTGTTGCGTACATCCTGGACACATTTGACTTTAATCTACGCTTGGAAAAATTCCTTTACGAAAAACAGCTTGAGCGAGAAAAGCAACATGTTGTCGATCTCGAACGGGCCAAATCCCACCTTTATACAAACCTCACACACGAATTTCGCACACCACTCACTGTGATTTCAGGAATGACTGAACAAATCAACTTGCACCCTGACAAGTGGACAAAGCGAGGAACGGAAATGATTCAGCGCAATACAAAGCGGATGTTGAATCTTGTCAATCAAATCCTCGACCTCAATAAATTGGAGTCGGGTCATATGCCAGTGCATAGAATCCACGGCGACATCGTACCATACCTGGCGTATATCACAAATTCTTTTGCCACTCATGCAGAATCCAAAGGCATCACAATCCACTTGATCGTGGATGATCCTGTCATTGAATTGGATTACGATCCTGAAAAAGCACTTAATATCGCATCAAACATTATTTCAAATGCCATCAATCACACACCGGAAGGTGGGAACATCTACGTCAGACTTGCAATCATAGAAAAATCCGGCGCTCCCTGGATAGAATTGAAAGTCAAGGATACCGGAGCGGGGATATCGGAAGAACAACTCCCTCATATTTTCGACAGATTTTACCAGGCAGAAAACAACCCTTCTTTTGAAAGAAAAGGAAGTGGAATCGGCCTTGCCATGGTACAGCAACTGACCGATCTGATGAATGGAGAAATTGAAGTCAAAAGTCAACTGGACGAGGGCACTGAATTCACTTTGAGATTTGCCATCAAGCATAATGCCGAAGAAAGAGACGTAAAAATCTCACAGAGCTCAGTCATGGATGTCGTAACCGGGTTTGTCAAGCCAACGCTGGAGAAATCTGATCTTGACGTCATTGATGAGCATATGCTTGAGGACGTTCCCAACCTATTGATCGTCGAAAATGACGATGACGTGACTCAGTATATTCAAAGTTGTATTGGAGAAGACTACAACACGTTTGTGGCCAGAGACGGGGTCGAAGGCATTTCCAAGGCCAAAGAACTCGTGCCTGATATCATCATCAGTGATATCGTCATGCCTAAGAAAGATGGTTTCGAGCTTTGCAGAGAGGTAAAATCTGATGAAATTACCAGCCATATTCCTGTTGTGCTTTTGACTGCACGGGCTAGTGTTGATTCAAAACTGGAAGGACTTGACAGTGGTGCAGACGACTACATCGTAAAGCCATTTAATCCTGACGAACTGAAGATGCGACTGCGCAATTTGATCAGGGTAAGGCGCATCATCCAGCAGCGATATAAAGATGCAGGCGATGGCTCTTTTGACACGCATGCCTCGGAAAATCGTGAGGATATCTTTATCAAAAATGTGCGAAAGGTGATTCTCGATCGCCTTGACGACAACGAATACAGCATTGCACAACTCTGCCGTGAACTCGGATTGAGCCGGACACAATTGCACAATAAACTCAAAGCGGTCACAGGGCGATCTACATCACTTTTTATTCGATATATCAGGCTTAGTGAGTCAAAGAAATTGCTCAAAGCCGGCCAACTCAATGTTTCTGAAGTGGCCTATTCCGTGGGATTTAAAGACCCGAGTTATTTCTCCCGGACATTCGCAGAAGAGTTTGGTTATCCTCCAAGTAAATTGCTCCCCTAAGTGTTATGCCCTTGACGTATTCAATTTTCAATGGATGGTGGTCGGATGCCAAAATTTCAATCAACGCAATGCATTTCTAAATTGCAAAACGAACAACTCCTTTCGTACCTTGTTTGTATCACTACGCAGGCATGGCCCATATGAAGAAACGTGTTAAATCTATCCTCAAGATCACCGGTATCGTTTTGATTGTGCTGCTTGTGGCGCTCATCATATTTGCCAATGTGATGCTGGATGGCATTGACGAATCAAATGCCGTGTCAAAATTACAAACCGCCGGCATCGCTTATGAGCAGAATGATGTGGACTACGAGGGCTACACGATCAATACATACCGCCTTGGAGACCCTCAATTGCCCAAGGCACTGCTGATCCATGGCTCGCCCGGACACTGGTCTGACTGGATAAATGTCTTGCTGGACGAGAAACTGCTGAGCGAGATGTGCCTGATCGTGATGGATCGCCCGGGATATGGCAATACAGAAATGCCAGCCACACGGGAATTAAACGAACAGGCAAACGTAGCAACATCAGTCATGGCATATTACTGCGATGCATATGAATGCTACACAGTCGCTGGGCATTCCTACGGGGGTGGCGTCGTGGAGCAAATCCTGCTGGACTACCCCAACACAACAGCGAAGGGAATTTACGTCGCGGGGACACTGAGCCCGGAGCATCAACAACGCAAGTGGTACAATCATCTGGCGGCTATGTCTTTGGTAAAATGGATGGTGCCAAAGATCATGCGTGCGTCAAATCTCGAAATGATGCAGCTCCAGGCAGACCTTTTGAAGAATGAAACACGGCTTGAATCCATACGGCAGCCTATCATACTCATCCAGGGTACTGAAGATGTCCTGGTGCCATTTGAGACGGTGGAGTACTACAAAACAGTGAAGTCTGAAGGTGTCACATATGTCATCGTCGATGGTATGAATCACTTTATCCCGTGGACAAATCCCGACCTCATCGTGAACGCCTTGCTTAAGAAATAGGAGTTAGCTAGATGGGTGCTAATCCTTATGCCCCATGACCGCCGTCATATTGCATCTGCATATGCAGGTCTAAATTGCACGTGCCTGACACATTAAACACAATAAACATCACGAATTATGAAACACGTGTTACTTCGTACGTCATGGCAGGCAATTATTGGCATATTCCTCTGCCTCCCGATATTCTATTCAGCCACTTCTATATCCACGTTCAATAAGGACGTAGAAAAGGATCTTTGGCATGTCAAGGCGATTACTCCTGACGGAAGATTTCTCGACGTGAAAGCGATCGATCAGAATGGAAAAATATTTTCTGTAAAGGCACTTGAAATTGATGGCAATACACACCTCATGGATATCAAGGCGCTTGTCGGAGATCATGATGATGAGATGCTACCGGTAAAAATGCTGGCGAGTGGAGATGCATTTTTCCCTATCAAAGCGATTGGTAAAAATGGTGAAATCTATGACATAAAGGCCATCACGCATGACAATGTCAAACTTGACGTGAAAGGTGTGGGCAGGACCGGGAGTGTGATACAGATAAAAGCAATCTCACAATACGGCATGCTCTTTGGCATTAAGGCCATCTCCCCCTCCGGAATAACGCATGACGTGAAAGGGATAAAAATGACCAATCTGGATGTGGAAGCCGAAATAAATGGCGTGCCCATATTTGCACATATCAAAGCATTTCCCCCACCTGTAAATCTGGGCAGCGATTATATTCTGAATGTGCGAATGATTCATACTGATGGCGTTTCTTTTCCTGTGCGGGCTATCGACGCTGCGGGGGTTCAACACAAGGTGAAGGCCTTTTACAGACATGGGAATGCATACCTGCTGGATGTGCGCGCTATGATTGATGGTAAGAACCTACCGCTGGCCGTGATGGTCAGTGACGATGCGCTTTCCCCGGTTAAGGCAATTGGTACAGACGGACAGATTTATGACATTAAAGCCATCGGAGAGAATGGTGAGATCATTGATATCAAGGGGACTGAATCACTCGGAAATATCATTCATATAAAAGCCGTGCAATCTGATGGTTCGATACACGGAGTGAAGGCCGTTTCTCCCACTGGAGTATTTTATGATGTCAAAGGCATCAAGATGAATCCGGCGCTCGTGGAAGGGCGTATTTCAGGAGTAGAAATCAGAGCCAATATACGGGCACTCCCTCAAGTGCGTTAGCACGTCTTGCACATGTTGCGGGTAGGTGGATTTCGAATAGATGTATGACGGGT
>QMOR01000286.1 GCA_003648285.1 Bacteroidota bacterium | reverse complement strand
GTTTTCAAACAATTCACAAAAGTCTGTTTGGGACCGATGTATACCTGGCATGCGTATATGTGATATATGCCTATACTGTGCTGCGCATGCGCATGACCCAGGAATTTAATAAAGTAATGCCCCAGCAAATTGAATTTGTACGCAGAATACTCGGAGTAAAGGACATGGACGCGATCATAAATATGAAGATGGCCTCGGCCTAGATTTAAATTGAATTTATTATGCCAGTAGATAAGAAGCAAATAATAGAAAAGGAATCAGTAATCGTTGATGGAGTAGAACTCACGGCTGATTGGAATCGGATGTTCGAGCAGAGAGTCATTTTTGATTATGACACGGACATGATGGACAAGATCACGGATCTTGCGGGTGGCGAATCGATGGCATGGTGCTACCAATGTGCCCAGTGTGTTCCGGTCTGTCCGGTCAATAATGTGGGCGATTACGGCCCTCGTAAGATCGTCAGGGATTTGTCACTCGGAATCGACCTCTTCAATGATGACAATTTGTGGAAGTGTACAACTTGTATGAATTGCCTTCGGGTTTGTCCCAAGGAAGTAGACATGATCAAGATTATGCCCGCTGTGCGCGAAGAAGCTGTCATGGAAGGCAATGTGCCCGATGAGTTGCAGGAAGTGTTTGAAAGCACATTCGAGTATGGCAATCCGATGGGTGAATCTCAACGCAAGAGGGCGGACTGGGTCAAGGATGCGGGAGTTGAAGTGCCCATCATGAAAGAAATCAAAAAGCCTGTGGATTATCTCTGGTTTGTAGAATGCTACCCGGCGTATCATGGTCGTGGCAAAGAGGCAAGTGCCGCATTTGCAAAAATACTTACCGTGCTCGGTACAGACTATGGAATTCTCGGAACTGAAGAAAAGTGCTCTTGTGATTCACAAAGACTCGCCGGAGAGGTGGGATTATTTGAAGAATTTGCAGAGCATAATATCAAAACGTTCAGCAAGTACAAATTCAATAAAATACTCGTTACAGATCCACATGCGCTCAATGCCTTGAGAAAAGAATATCCGAAACATGGAGGTGATTATGATGTCGTGCATTATTCGACTTTCCTTGCTCCATTGATGGACAAATTGAATTTAACAAAGAGCCTTGATATAAAAGTGACATTTCACGATCCTTGTTATCTCGGAAGGCACAACGGCGAATATGATGCACCACGTAATGTATTGAATGCCATACCCGGGATTGACCTGATAGAAATGGGTCGCTGTCGTGAGCAAAGCTATTGCTGCGGTGGTGGTGGTGGTGGAATGTGGCTCGATGGATTTATGGCCGACCACGTTTCTGAACGCCTCTCTGAAAACAGGGTGAAGGAAGCAGTGGAGACAGGAGCTGATGTGCTGGCAGTTTGTTGTCCATACGAAGTTTCAAGGTTTGAAGATGCGGTGAAGTCAACAGGAAATGAAGGTAAATTATTAGTGAAAGATATCGCCGAGCTGATTGTTGAAGCGATGGGATAATTAACTGCAATTATGAAGATAACTGTCAATAATACAGAAGCGCCAACTGATCTGATGTATGATCCGGACAACGGATTCTGGATGAAAGCAGATGGGAATACAGTACGTATCGGGCTGAATCATCTGACCCAGGAATCAAGCGGTACTTTTGTGGCAGTCAGATTGTCTGACATTGGCACATCGCTCAAAAAAGACGAAAGCTTTGGCAGCGTTGAGGCGGAGAAACATGTGGGTCATTTTAATATTCCCCTGTCGGGAAAAATTATCAGGAAGAATGAGAAGGTGGTTGATAACCCAGGATTGATAAATAATGATCCATACGGAGAAGGTTGGTTGATCGAAATTGAAGCCAGCGACCTTGAGTCTCAAGTGCAAAATTTCATTCAGGGCAAACAATCAATATTGGATTGGTTTGAATCTGAGTATGCAAAAATGAATGATAAGGGATGGTTGGCACAGGATTAACAGAGATTCGTACGCTCAGCGAAGAGGCTTTTAGTATTCGGAAAAAGAATTTTACGAATGATGTGCATTATTATGCACCTGGCTTGAAGTCATATGAGATTACCGGATTCAACCAAAAAAATCCAAATGCCTTTTTGCCGATAAGTATTACGGGTGGAGGATGTGCACTCGCCTGCGATCACTGCAATAAAAGAATTCTCGACCCAATGCTTCCTCTCCAGAAAAAGGAGGGTCTGTTTAATATGTGCAAACGGCTAGCTGAAAATGGGACGACTGGTGTCCTGATCAGCGGTGGGTCAAGGAAATCCGGGGAAGTGCCTCTGGATAAACACATTGACGATATCGCAAGAATAAAAAGCGAACTTGGCTTAAACGTCATGGTCCATACGGGGCTGATTCTGGAGGACTCCCAAGCGAAAATGCTGAAAGATGCAGATGTTGACGGCGTTGCGCTGGATATCATCGGTTCTAATGAGACCATTCGTGATGTGTACCACCTGGACAAGACAATTGATGATTTTGATCGCTCTCTGGAGCTCCTTTCCAGTTATGACTTGAGCTTGCGACCACATATTATACTCGGGCTGCATTATGGAAAAATGTTGGGCGAATATGCTGCTCTTGACATGATCGCAAAGTACAATGTCGATGCCTTGATTATTGTAATTCTGACACCATTGACCGATACTGCGATGTGGGGCGTAGAGCCGCCGGCAACAGATGAAGTCATCGAATTTTTTGGCAAGGCAAGGGTGCAAATGCCCAACACACATATTCTATTGGGTTGCGCAAGACCACTGGGCGAGTACAAGCGGATCGTGGATATGGGCGCAATCGTGAATGGTATTAACGGCATCGCTTATCCTGCTGAAGGTGTCATCGAACATTCAATAAGCATGGGGCTGAAGCCATTGTACTTTGAGGACTCATGTTCCTGTGGAATTAAAACAGTGACAACAAATTAAACGCGATTATTGGTGGCACACACCTGGAGATATATCGAGGAGAATGATGTAACAGCGCATTATGGGCTGGCGACGGATGAGAATCTGATGAAGCCTTACGTTGAAAACGCAAAATCGGAGCATCAGGCAACCCTTCGGCTATACAATTATAATGACCACTGCGCACTCGTCGGTCGATTTCAAAATATGAATGCAGAACTTGATCTCGAGTCATGCACTCGGCAGGATATTGAATTTGGACGCAGACAGACGGGAGGCGGTGCCATCATCATGGGCAAGGATCAGCTGGGACTTTGTGTGACTTGTTCTTCAAAGGCGTTTCCCTGGACGAATATACGGGACCTCTGTTATTTATTTTCAAAGCCGGTCATTGATGCACTTTCCAAGCTCGGTATCAATGCTGAATTCAGGGCAAAAAATGATTTGGAGGTAAATGGAAAGAAGATCGCCGGACTTGGAGTATATATTGACCCGCATGGTGCTATACAATTTCACCTGAGTTTATTGCTAGATCTTGATATACTTAAAATGCTTTCCATTCTGCAAATACCAATTCAAAAGTATTCAGATAAGCGAAAAGTAAGCGCCGTATCACAACGGATGGCAACCGTGTCTGGAGAAATCGGACGCGCCATCTCTCACGAGGAAATCAGAACACTTATTTGTAAAAGTTTTGAGACGCACTTTGAAGTGAGAATGGATCATTCCAAAATTACATCGCAAGAGAAGACAGAAATAACTCGCCTGGTGTCGGATAAATATTCAACGGAAGATTGGATTTATCAACAAACGCCGCAGGCCGACCTGACCGGAATGAGCCTTGTGAAAACTCCTCTCGGATTATTGAGAATTTACATCGGACTAAAAGGCGAGGTCATTAAAAGCGTCCTCATTACAGGCGACTTCATCGAGCATGAGCAGCTCTTCAAGCAAATAGAAGCAGAACTAAAATGGTCCCCCCTCGATAAGGAGAAAATCCTGAAAGTAGTAACCAAAGTTCTACAGCATTGGCTGAATTTGAGTAGTTCGCAGTTGGAGCCCAACGGTACAGAGAAGAATGCTCTCCCCCTCTGGAGGGGGGAAGCCCGAAGGACGCAGGGGGAGGAAAACTTGAAGATGGAGGAACCAGAGATGCATCCCGCATCCCGTATTCCGGATGCCCAAGCCTTAACCACGGCCATCTTCCTCGCCGCCCAAAAAGCCTACAACGCAAACGAACACACTTATCAAGGCACCTGCTACTACCCCAAAAGGGAATCACTAAACACACCAACCGTATGACGACGAAAACACAAGACAACCTGATGCCATTGCCTGTACTCCAGGAAGAACCAGTATTGGAAAGCCCGGATTATGTAAGAATCAGTGCGGCTAGCGCGATGGCATTGAGAATGAGATCCGGCCGGTTTTCACGGGATTTTGAGTTTGGTGGCATTAATATTCTGCTGAATTATAGCAACGGATGCTTGTCTGATTGTGGTTATTGCGGTTTGGCGCGTTCTCGCCCCGGGGACTATGAAGACAGATCATTTATCCGCGTAGAATGGCCTTTGTTTGAAACTGATGAGATCATTGATCGCATGGCGCGCTATCAGGAAAAGATGACGCGTTTGTGCATTTCTATGGTTACACATGGCAGTGCGTATAAAGATACCGCAGACATCACCGAGCGAATTGCGAAAAAGGTGAATACTCCCTTGTCTTTGCTGATAGCACCACCGACATTGAATTTTGATAAGTTGAAACACCTTAAGGGCCTGGGCGCTGATATGATAGGTGTAGGCCTCGATGCGATTACCGAGAAGGTCTTTTATGACACCCGGACAAATGTGCCAAACGGTGGATTAAAGTGGAGAAATTATTGGGACATTATTAATTATTCCAGGGAAATATATGGTCCGTGGAAAGTCAATATTCACACAGTAGTCGGATTGGGGGAGTCTGATAAAGACCTGGTCGAGACGTTTTACGATTTGAAGGAAAAAGAAATTCTTGCCTATTTATTCTGTTTCAATCCTGAGCCTGATTCAAGAATGGGTGATCACCCTAAATCGACGGTCAAGCGCTGGAGAAGAATTCAATTGGTCAAGCATCTCATAGAAAAGCACGACATAGATAGAAAAGCCATTGATTTTGACGACGAAGGGAATATC
>QMOR01000285.1 GCA_003648285.1 Bacteroidota bacterium | reverse complement strand
CCGCAGGATATCATGGGTTTTGGTACTTGTATATGCAATATGACAAGGCCTCTGCTTAGCCAGATGGGGTGTATCTGTGAAAGAGAATTTCCCGGGGTTTTCATCTCCCGGCTGGAGCTCCATCACGTCCCAATTGAGTGATCGACCGTCAACACGCGGAGGTGTCCCCGTCTTCATCCGACCTGATTCAAAGCCCAGTGAGACGAGCTGCTCAGTAATCCCTTTTGCTGCACGCTCACCAGCGCGACCACCACCAAATTGCTTTTCACCGATATGGATGATCCCATTGAGAAATGTGCCGTTGGTCAGAATCACTGTCTTCCCCCTGATCTCGATTCCCATTCCGCTCGTTACACCTTTTGCAACACCATCCTTTATGATGATGCCGGTGATCATCTCTTGCCAAAAATCGACATTTGGATGTGCTTCCAGCATCTCCCGCCATTTTGTAGCGAAGAGCATGCGATCGCTTTGTGCTCTTGGGCTCCACATTGCCGGCCCCTTGGACTTGTTGAGCATTCGGAACTGAATCATGGTGTGGTCCGTGACGATACCACTGTACCCACACAAGGCATCTATCTCACGGACGATCTGTCCTTTTGCTACACCGCCCATCGCCGGATTGCAACTCATCTGTGCGATGGTCTGCATATTCATGGTCACCAATAGCACCTTGCTGCCCATATTGGCAGCAGCAATGGCAGCCTCGCAGCCACTGTGACCTGCGCCCACAACGATGACGTCATATTCAGGAAACATAAACTTTCGGTTTGCTCAGATTAAGTGCCTTACAGCGTAAAAGTTTGCAAAGTTACGAAAGAGGGATATACGGGATTAATGGAATTGCACTTGCTGGAGACGTTTTGCGGTCTTCTCGAGAAAACCAATCTCTGATGTGAATCGATATCCAACTACTAATTTGAGCTTTCCAACTAGATAGGAATAGCGGTTTGTGTTCCCCCAATTAGAGATTATGGAATCAACATCTCCGCTCACGATCACATAAATTTTACTCTGACTGACGTAACCAATCGCGGCTCTCAGATTGATCTTCGCGTTTGGCAAAATTGGGGGGTTATACGTTTCGCCTGCTTGGATGTTCCCGACGTTGATACCAATACCGGGAAGGACTGCACCGAGTAGAAAGAAATTTCTGGGCAAAACAAGGCTATACGCATATCCGGCCAGTACTCCTATCGAAAACTGTGATGAAAAATCTACCCTTGCCTCTTCACTAAAATACTCTTCCAGGTTCTCGGGGATAAGACTTCTATCTGCCTTGAGTTGATTCCAAAACCAATAGCCACCTATCCCAAATGTTCCTGCACTTCTGGTTTGTACCAGTGTGCCATTCATCTGATCGCGCAATGGGACCTTGTTGCTATTAAAGTCGTGGTAATAATTGAATCCGAATGTTTGTGATCGTACATCTTCCCGAAATTCATAGCTCCCTCCATGATTATCGTGGGCTTCAAATCCCTTATACCTCCAATAGCCCACATCCACGAGATAGTTTCTCAATCGAAACGCTAGCTGAACATCAAAATGCTGTGTTTTTGGTCCTGATACAGGAAGACCAAATCCGACATCGAGCAATATGAATTTGTATGCGATTCCGACACCAATAGCCAATTTCTTACTGGGAGCATATCGCATATAGGTGTTTGTCTCCTTTGATCGTATGGAAAAGCGGTTTGTCTTTAACGTGGTAAAAACTCTCGCTGACCACGAGTCCCATGTACTTCTCACATAATTTGAATCCAGTTTTGGAGGAGCTGTGAATCCCAGCGTTTGCGTAGACGCAAAACCAGGAAGTACTACCAGAAAAATTATCCACAATACAGCTCTCTTCATGACCATCTACCAATGGTTCGAAGGTAAACTAAATTTGTGAAAATCCTTAAGTACAGCAACACCCCGGGGCTTGATTTCCCCCCTAGAATTTGATCAATTTAAACACGCCTTTTCCATCCGGCCCAATCGCAATTACATAGTAAATACCTTGGGCAAAATTCCGTAGATCAAGAGTCAATTGTCCACTGGAAAATGCATCTAACTGAACTTCCTTCATCAATGCACCCTGAACAGACCACAATTCAACCCTCTCGAGCGTGATATTGGGATCCCACTGAAGGGTCGCCACATCGGTGACCGGGTTTGGAAAGATGGAAAGATGAATTTTGAACTCTACGTTCTTTACACTGGTTAAAGCTCCCACATGGATAGTGTCTGACTCGAAGCTGCAGCCGTTCGCATCCGTAACCACCACGATATAACTTCCCAGGCTTAAGCTATCGGGATCCTGATCCGTACTGATTGTATTCCCATCCAGCATCCAGTCATATGCATAGGGCGGCGTGCCTCCCGACACGGAAATTTCAATGGCTCCATAATTTTCTTCGGTTACATCGATTATCTTGTCTACCGTCAAACTTATCGCATCAGGCTCAGCAACAACAAAATTCGTCGTTGACGTACATCCCGATGTGTCAGAAATTGTGACGCTATAGCTACCAGCCTCAAGCATTGTCACCGGATTTCCAATGAATCCGTTTGACCAGCTTACTGTAATCATGGACTGCCCACCCGAAAACTCCACCGATGCACTTCCTGAATTCTCACCATGACACAAGACATCCAGCACATCAACACTATCGATCCCCGGGCATCCAAACATATTGATGGTGATCAATTCTGTAAACAAGCATCCGTTGGCATCTGTAATTGATATTTCATACTGCCCCGGAGCAAGTCCTGACAGCTGAAATATATTGTCTGTGATCATTTCGCCAGGCATGACATATGGAGGCTTACCACCCGAAACTATACACCCAATAAATCCGTCATTTGCGCCTGGACCACCCTCGTGAAGGACAGTGCATTCCGTCGACAAAGCCGGCGGTTCATTAATAAATGCAGTTGCCATTGCTGCACATCCCGCCGAATCAGTCACCGTTACAGAGTAGGTTCCGGGGCCGAGGTTAGAGATAGATTGTGTAGTCGCGCCATTAGACCATAAAAACGATACGGGCCCGACAGCACCACTATACATCACCTCAACAAATCCATCCGTTATCCCATTGCACGAAACATCTCCAATGGTCAGGTCAACGAGCAGGTTGCATCCGAATGCATTTACGGTGCCTGACTGTACATCGGTGCACCCATTCGAGTCAGTCACTGTCACGTCGTATGTACTCGGGGACAACCCGGCGATCATGCTTGTAGTTGCTGCATTTGACCATATATAAGTGAATGGTGGAGTACCGCCTGTGGGATTTGACATAACTGTACCATCCTCAGCACCTGCAGATGTTTCGTCCGTCGACGTGACATTGGCCATGAGTTCGCCCGGCTCAGTAATCTCTATTGTTGCTGTGGCCGCGCAACCGTTTTGATCCGTAACCGTGACCGTATATGCCCCTGCAGGTAAGGTCGATATCTCAGCTGTTGTACCGCCATTCGACCACGCAAAGCTATATGGGGTCTGACCACCGCTCACGGTAACTATTAGCGTTCCGGTAGTATCTCCATTGCACGATACGTCATTTAACAATTCAAGCTGTAAATCCAGTGGTTCGGGATCGACGAGGACATAAATTTCTTCAGAAATACATCCGTTCGCATCCTCTGCCGTCACAGAATAAGTCCCGGCCGGTATATCACTCAAGGTAGGGCCTGTTGCTCCCGTTGACCACTCAAACTCAATGCTTCCGGTGCCACCTGAAGCACTGACCACAATGGCACCTGTTGATTCCCCGAAGCAAGTCGGATCTGCCAGATCGACAAGTAAAATCACCAACTCGGCCGGATCTGTCAAAGTCACCGCCAACACATCTGTGCAGCCATTTGCATCGGCGACGGTAACTGTATACATCCCCTGGGCGAGCCCTGAAATTGATGCACCAACTGCTCCGTTCGACCACGCATATGTGTACCCGCCGACTCCACCACTAGCCGACACAACGATGGTCCCGTCATTGCTACCCGTACAACTGGGGGCCGATGACGAAACAAGGGCTGCTGCGACGGCAGTGGGTTCAAGAACATCGGAACATGCCTCCGCTGTGTTTCCATCATTGTCTGTTACCGTGACGCAATACGTACCTGCCGTCAGATCACCAATCGTCTGTGTGGTTGCACCATTGCTCCATGCATATGTGAAGCCGGGCACACCGCCTGTGACAACAGCCTCTGCAATGCCGTCATCGCTGTTGAAACACAGCGCATCCGCTGTCTCGACTTCGACCTCTAATGCGGAGCCAGAGATAGTCCCGGATGTGTTTGTGGTGACAATCAAGTCCCCGCTATTACTGCCATTTCCATTGGCCACATTACCGGCTGCATACGCCGTGATCACTTCCATATCTGGTCCGGGCGGTGCCGTCCAGTCTACAGAATACATGACTTGAGTACCGGCTCCAAAGCTCAAAACCGGATTATGCTCATGGTATACACGCCCTCCCGCGGGTGTCACTGTCGAGCTGGTGGACGGATTATCCATCGATCCGGCATTTGTGTTTCCGGAATTAAGCACGACCATTTGAAATCCACCCAGTGAAGCCAGACCGTTTGGATTATCGACCGTGACTGTCAATGTATATACCATGTTGGGTGTGATCGTTGCAGGCATCCCCGATATCGACACAGTCCCGTCCTGAGGAGGGCTCAACTGTGTATGACAATCAGAGCAGAGTCCGTCTCCTGGCGCGCCTGTTCTTCCATTAGGTGGATTAGCTGACCAGTCTGGTGACAATATTCCGAGGCCATCTGCAGTAACCGGCGTCAAGACCATCGGACTATCGGTCCAGGAGAGAGTTAGGATCAACAGGGAAATTACGGTAAGTACTGAAAGGTGGTTCCAGGTCTTGGTTGATAAGCTAGGATGTGTTTTCATGTGAGAAGGTTTAATGCATGTGCGTATTTATTTCAACAGTACTGCCAGTGTCCTTGCCAACATGCGCAAAGACAACAATACAGGGACATCCTGGTGATCATCCGTGATCATTCAAATTTATCATCAAGCGAATAGTGAATTCGCCAGAAAAATGCCTGTACCGGTCTGGGG
>QMOR01000284.1 GCA_003648285.1 Bacteroidota bacterium | reverse complement strand
TCCAGTTTTTTAAAGATTTCTTTGACCCCGGAGTACACATCCCTACCTTTTTAACTTTTGACTGGTCCACTTCGTAAAGCTTTCCATCGGGACCAATGAAGTGTGTAGTGCGATTTTTTGCAGTCACCTTTGACAGGCCGAATGCAGTCATGAGACCAGCTCCCACTGCCAGGCCGAAAAACCGTCTACGTGTATTATCTTTCTTTTCCATCTTTACCAATTCCACAAACGCGTAATATTAAATCCCAGCAAAAACTGGCCACCCTTATGTTCACCTCCATTTGTATCTGTGTAAGCACCCAGCGGATTGTTCATGTTGAACATATTATTATACTGGTGCGTGATATCATAATAATTAGCGATGTATATCTGGAACGCATGTGAGCTTGTTGTCAGTTCCACACCAAATCCAATATTCGGGTTGGGATTATTGAGTTGGTGTTGTGTAATGGGCTGATCATAGTTTACAATAATAGATGTTGTCGCCGATACTTTATATCTCCCTGCAAAAGCAATGGCGATGTGATCGTTTTCCATCGATTTATCAATCGCATTGAAGTGAGATATACTCGGTGATACCTGAGCCGAAAACTTATTACCGAATTTCCTTGCGATAATGATTTGATGAAAGTAAGACAACCTGTCTGTTCCGTTTACATCGTATCGTGGCGTAGCACCCAGCTCTATCCCCATCTTGCCGAAATATGCCACAGAAATGGGCATGCTACCGGATTCGGTCTGCCTGAGAAATGCATACTTCACGTTGAAGTCAAGGACACTGTATGTCTTTGCCATTCCAAATCCTATCGCCAGATTATCGAGCAATGAATATTTGAATCCGAGACGGATATTAGCCGGAGCATAGAGCCCATACAGCTCGCCCACATCAGAGCTAAATACTCCAAATCTGTGCTGGATATTCATCAAAAATGTCCCTTTACTGTCTACTACTACGGTTTCATTATCAATAATCAACGAACTACCGAATGTAGACCGCACGGGGCCGTCAGCCGGTATATCCTCGAGTACGAAATCCTCTTGTGCATTTGCCATCAGAGCAAAAATTGCGAAGCATATTGTAGCAATTAATCTAAAATGTTTCATGATTATTCTATTTACACGGAATATTAAAATTGAAGTTTTCACAACCGTGATGATTTAATTATTTTCTGCACCTTCTGCCATCCATTTTCGGACCTTTTCGATACTGGCCTCCGGGAGTTTGCCTGCGGGCGGCATGTCACCGCTGTCCAGTTCCAGCATCAACGAACTCTCATCAGGCGTCGCGGTAATGACATACGGAACACCCGTGTGACTTTGCCCCGATATTAATTCGTCATACGCCTTTAATGCAGTAAGAATAGGCGGCGGTCCACCATCTGAATGGCATCCCGCCCCAAGGCAAGATCCTTCAAAAATAGGAATGAGGTCATCATTAAATGAAACGTCCTCAATCTCAATAACCGGGTTGTCGTAGTAGCATGATGACAAACTTGTAAGCACGCCAATCACGCACAGAAGGCAAAATAGATGTCTCATCTTTTTATTTTTAGTCGCATGAAAATTTGATGGCAAAACATTATTCTATCATTTATTAGATTTCGATATACCAGTTCCTCTGTGAATTAATCCTGTCGCACAAACAACCGAATCTCAGGCAAGGACTTTAATTATTAATTCAGCTCGGTTATTTCATCGTTCAACCAGTGATCTTTACGTTTATTTCTTCAAAGTGTAGCAAGTAAGCTGCTTGTGTGACATTTGTCACATTGATCCAAAGTTGAGGTCTTAGATGGCGTTCATAGATGACCGGGGTCATGACGGATAATGATTGGAATTAATTTTGGGAAGATTCTTAAGGCATCATTGTTCTATGGCCGGAATAAACCCTGTACCGGCGCAGATAACATTGAGATATGCAAGGGGTCCGGTTTTACAAACGACATAACAGATGCGTATTGCCAACTTAAGGGCCCGAATATTAATACTTCTATGCCATCTTTGTAAACTGCACGATTGTGCGCTCCGAGATACGCCTGGCAGCTTCCAGTCGTTCTGGGATCACTTCATTTGCGCCTAGCTTGATCAGCGTTTCAATCTCGCTGGAAAACCGTGACCTGACGATGATATGCGCGCTGTGATTGATCTTTCGACTGGCAATCGTAATTGCCTCTGCGGCAGCGGCATCATGTACCGCGATGACTATCGTTTTTGCCCTGTCCGCAGCAGCGTGCAACAAGACGTCCTCAGACCTCCCATCTCCTGGAAATACGGGCTCACCCTCGTTCAAAAACTGAGTAGATATCTTCTCATTGAGCTCTATGATTGAGTATCCAATGTCATTTTCATGTGCTTGACCTGCCAGTATCTGGCCACTTGAGCCAAATCCAATGATGACAAGGTGATTGCGCTTGGTGCAGCGATGCAAGTGTTTTCCAACAAGATTGAATTCAGTTTTACGTGCAAATTTTTTGATCGCACCACGCGTCACAACCCAGGTCGCAATCTTAGGCGCCAGACCGATGATGAATGGCGAGACGGCCATTGAAAAAATTGACACCGCAAGGAAAACCTGGTTTTGGTCAGTCGACAGGATCGCTGAGTCGCGGCCGGCATTGGCAAGCACAAATGCAAATTCTCCCACCTGGCACAGTGACAATCCGACAATCAGCGCATTTCTTATCGATAATTTAAGTTGCAGACCCACTGCTACGATCACGGAAGTTTTGATCATCATGACCAGAATAGTCAGGCCGATGATCATGAAAGCGTTCCCTGCGAAAAATGAAACGTTCAACAACATGCCTATCGAGATAAAAAATATGCTTGTGAAGATCTTCTTCAGGGGCAACATATGACTCAGTGCATCATAACTGAACTCGGACTCGGATACAATAAGACCAGCCAAAAACGCCCCCAGAGCCAGTTTGAGGCCTAGTTGGTAAGTGATCATCGCAGTGGCAAAACAAATGACGAGAATGGTCATCAGAAACAACTCCTGATTTCGTGTGTGTACGACACTTCTGAGTATACCCGGAATGATTTTTCGCGCCAGAAATATGATCACAGCCACGATTAAAATGCCCTTTCCCAGTTCGAGCAACCCGTGCATCCCCTCTCCACCGGCCTCCGAGAGGTAGGGTACCAATAGCATCATCGGGATAATGGCCACATCCTGAAAAATGAGGATCGCCAGAGCAGAGCCACCATACTTGCTGTCCATCTTCCCCTTCTCCTGAAGTAAATGCAAAACAATGGCTGTACTGCTCAACGAAAACAGAAAACCGGTAAACAGGGACTGCTGCCAAGTCAAACCAACCAATCGGGAAACGAGAAATATCAGCCCGGTAGTGAACAAAACCTGCATTCCGCCTCCTGCAAAAATCCACTTTCTTGTCTTGAGAAGCTTCTCCAGTGAAAACTCCATGCCTATCGTGAATAACAGCAACAGGATGCCAATCTCAGCCAGCAGCTCGACCTCCTCTGTCGCCTGCACGAGACGCAAACCATGTGGTCCCGCAATTAACCCCGAGAACAATAATCCTACAATCGTTGGAATCCGTACCCTCGCACTCAGGTAAAGGACAAGAGCAGCAATGGAAAAAATGATCGTAAGATCGAGTAGTATACCCATAATAAAGCTTTAAGCCCTTAGACCAATCGCCTGTCATTTGATGATTTTCGAATCCTTCTTCAACAATCAGCAAGATACGAATGAGTTGCAAGTCGCACTTTCAGACCGATCCATTCTCCTCAATTCCCCAAATATAAAGCCACAATGACCGATTACTTGCTCTGGCAGACCGTTCACTCATTCGTGATCGAATCACTTCGCATTGCGCAGATTAATGTTGAACTTTAGTGGGTAATATTGAAATCATAATTGTACAAACTGAAACACTATCAGAATATGTTCATTTAGGTACCAACCCCTTCCAGATCAGTTAATTGCAGACACTTTTGTATAACACCAAAAACGATCTGGTCAATTTCAACCCTGGGCCTCCTGATTTATCTGGAGGCTTTTTTTATAAAAACTCTTTCATCCCGTACTTGTAGTGCAATCATTATTTCAAACCATTTATATGCCCAGAACTGCAATTCACCAATCGGGACACTTGAACACCTGCTAGTGCCATCACTTGTACTTAACTTGGGAAGCGATACGATGCAATTTAATGATGTTGGTACGTCGCATGAACACGATGTGACCACAAACCAAAAAAAAGCAAGAAACATGAAGCATTTATTACGTGTTCTTACCGTCAGCACTTTTATGGTTGTTGGCACATCCGCATTCGGTCAGATCGATATTCTTGCCGGAATGGGATTTAGCTTTGGAACAGCTGCCAAAGCCATTGGCCTTCAATTCAGAGGTGATGTGGATATCACAGAAGAATGGGGAGGTAGCCTGAATATTATAACGTACTTCAGTGGTGACTTGAAATATTGGGAGATCAACTTTGATGGCCGTTATGTTCTCTATGAGAATGATCCATGGACAATCTATCCACTGGCCGGATTGAACATATCCAGCGTTGGAGTCAAAGGACTTTCAGGTCTTGGAATACTGGGTGTAAACGGTGTATCGTCTACAAAGATTGGATTGAATATAGGTGGTGGCGCGCGGTATGCGATTGCTCCTAATATTTCTCTTTACGGTGAAATGAAATACATCATCAGTGGATTTGATCAGTTGGTGATATCAGCTGGTGGGTTGTATCACTTTTAGGACTTCGACGCTGTGATCGTAGATATGGGTATCACTTGGATTTTGTAGCTTACCGGTGACAAATCACTACTTCTATGTATCGTTTTTTTGCTGCAATGATCATTTGCGGGCTGTATCTGCATCCTTTATCTGCTCAATCCTCTTTTACTAATGTGACCCAGTCCGCAGGTATCGACCACATGTCTAACAATGGCATGGGTGGTGGTTCGGCATGGTTTGACTATGACCTCGATGGTGACGAAGACATTGTCATGGTCGGTGGCATCGGCAACAATCGGTTGTACAGAAACAATGGCGACGGCACCTTTACCGATGTATCACAAGCCGCAGGTTTTATTCTGCCGGCATC
>QMOR01000283.1 GCA_003648285.1 Bacteroidota bacterium | reverse complement strand
TGCGGTCAACGCTCAAGCGGATGGAAGCCGAGCTCATCGGGACATCTGTGATGCGGTGCCATCGATCTTTCCTTGTGAGCCTCAACAATGTGGTATCTGCTTCAGGTAATGCCCATTATCTGGATCTGACTCTCCGAGGTTGTTCAGAAAAAATTCCCGTTTCAAGAAGTTTTACGGAGTCAGTTGCAGGAGCTCTTGGTAAAACTTCCAATTGACTGGTCATTCATCCCAGCTACTCGGCTTTCATCCCAGAATCCATATTTGATGCGACATCGGGCTGTTGATTGTCGTCTCTAAAAAAAACATCATCATTATGCAATCACACACAGCTTATCGCAGTCGCACTGGTCTTGTTACGGCCCTGTTATTCATTATCGCCTTCACGTTTCTGATCGTCTGGCTTCCTCTGGTCAGGTCGATTCTGGACGGTGATACTTACGAGTGGGGATTGAACTACTTCGGGACATTCATCAGTGGCGCAGGCATCACATTCAGCCTCCTTTTTCTGGTCATTCAACTGTTCTTTTATGTGGCCATTTTTTGGTCGGTTTTTCGTGCTAAAAACCGCATCATCGCATATGGGCTGGTAGTTTTATGGTGGATTCACATTTTTGGAAACCTGCTCAGAGAGATCGTCGTCGAAGGTGACACCATGTTTCATGGGGATACATTAAATGTACATGTGTCACTCTCAATGCTGGTCATCCCCTTAAGTGCCATCACCGCTCTGATTATTGCACTTTGGATTCGCAAGGACATTCGCAGTACGGATACATCTATTCCCTGGTCAAGACGAAATACGACTATGGCATTGATCATATTGGGCCCACTCCCCATTCAGGCGATCCTGCTTTACTTTGGTGAGCCTCATGCTACGACAGATGAAATTGGCGTTCTGATTACCATTCTCCAGTGCATGATGGTTCCGCTTATCTTTTTCCCTTACGGAAAGTCTTCACATTGATTCCAACCCCAATAGGCATATTCTAGCACAATCAACAATTTGAATTACAACGGATTAACATGATAATACTATCGCACGAAAATTAATTGCTGCCACTGGCGCCCGTGGGAAATGTATGCCGGATTTTGCACCCCAGGGGTGGGTCACCATGATCCGGAATGTCCACTTACGATTGGTGGGCAGACTTAAATCTTGACAACTGAAGTGTGAAAAAGTGGGTATGCTCACGGCTCAACGATCTTTCGCTACCTATGCCTACCCGGCAGGAATGGACAACGTGAAAATTATGATGGATACAGGACACAAGAAAGAGAAGAACTTACTTGGGTATATCTGTGTCACGGATGAGCAACACGTTGACGGCATGCTGGATCACCCGTTTTACCAAGAATAGACCGCTCAAAGGATGACTATGTATGGCACATCCTCTTGGTGAGAGTTTATTGTTCAAGAGTGATTGAATCATGACTAGACCGCATAATAAGGGAATGAGAAGGAAAGCACCATTTAGACAACGATAGCTCAGTAAAATCTTCATGATTCTTAATGCAAGGGGGTGGGTGGTAGAAAATACACGACTGCCATGCCATGAGGGATGTGTTACATATTGCAAATACAACACTGCGACCGTTCATTACTTATTAGCCCGTCCCTCGAAACTTTGCAACCATATCCTCGCATTTATATGTATGCACGGTCGGATCCATAAGTTCTGCTTCGTCATCGCTTACCTTGCTACAATACATTGCGTAAACAACTTTGAGTTCGGTGAAGTAGCCTTTTAACCTATTGCCCAATATGGCATATGTATCTTGCGCTCTGTTGATAAACAGCTTTTTGTTCAATGAGTGCAAAAAATACATACTCGCCGAATAGAATTTTTCTGGTAGCTATAATAAGCGTCTGTCCTTGGACTAGTATTTTCATCCGCCATCCCACTTCTGTGGCTTGTCAACTCCCCATTAATCGAGAACAACCACAAATATAGTTTAGAATAAATTCTAATTTAATGATCAATTCCAAAGATTTTTTTTATTTCAAGTTCCGAAGAAGATGCTTCTATGAAATTTTCGTATCCGGGAGCCGATAAAAGTAAATTCTGGTCTCGATATGTATCATTTATTTCAGCAATAATTTCACATACCCATTCAGGATTAATACTTATAGAAAATCTGTTTCCTTCTTCAGGAAACGCAATTTCAAAGTTTTGGTCTTCGTAAGATAAGGTGTTTGATATTTGATCAAACCTTATTTTCAGGAATAGTTTAAACTTCGATACAAGTTTAACAATCAATAGTCTTAAATCGATATCCATTCTTTGTCCATCAGACCGAAAAATAAGCAACTCAACTCTTAGCATAGTAATTTCTACTTTATAACAACTACACCACCTGGAATGCTTAAAGAATTCATTATACCCTCTAAGTATGTTTTAGCTTGCTCGTTGTTCGTAACAATCTTCAAGGCTCTGACTGGTGTATCAACGTCATTAATTATGTGTTTGTATCTTTTTAATTCATCAAGGAGATCATCTTGTATTGGAGGAAAATTACTCGCTCCTGTATATGGACTATTAGACGGATTTCCCACATATTTTGTATCAATCAGTGTCCCTGTAGATAGTTCAAAACCGTCAACATCCAAGTTATCTTTTGTAAAATTATGAGGCTTTTTCAATGGAATTCTACGCTCTGTCAATGTTCCAAGTATCCTTTTTTGATACTTATAATAATCAGTTGTAGCTTGTCTAACTATAGGCTTAAATGCACTAACCCAATTATCAAATACTTGGGCCATATTGGAAATCAGAGGCTTTATTGGTGGAATACAAGCATTATGCACCACAACTCCAGACGCACCAACAAGGAAATTATGCAAATCTTTAACCTCCAGATTATAAACCGTCTCACTACCTTCTTTCTTCTCAGAACTTGTAACAGAAGTTTCTCCAAATTTCGCAAGAACTTTCTCCCCAACTTCTAACTCACCTGCAAGCCTCCAATCACTTGCAGTAACAGAATAAATAGGGTGCTGATAAGTAACTCCTATTTCTTCTTTATTATCAAACGTAATACTATAAACTTGATCCGATTGATGAATAAACAAAGCCATAACGGGCTTAAATTCATAATCATCGTCAGGATCATCATCCACAGGTTTCTTCTGTGGAATAATATGCTTAATTGAAGTAATCTTAAATGCTCCTGATATTTCCTGCTCAGGTAAATCCATTTTAACCACTCCATCGACTACATAAGATTTCTGATCAATCCAGTCTTGATGTAAAGCCAACTTAGCAATTGATGTGCCAAGCACTTCTTCAAATACTACCTCACTCCAATCCGTATCATTGATTTCGCATTGATCGCGTTCCTTTTGCTGATTGGAGGTATAAGGATCTTTATCAAGTAGTCTTAAATAAATATCTTCATCCGTACCCGCTGTTAATCCATAAGTACTATTAACCGTTCCATGAGCTATGGCATAATCAAGTAATTGTACTTCTTGTATTGGAACAGCTACTATCGGCATTACAGCCAGAGCTAAACCTTTTGCTGTATTTCTAAACGGATTCCCCGCCATTAAGATCGGAGTACCAACCACAAAACATCCACCCGCTAAAATCCTGCACCTTATTTTCTTCACTGCACTAAACCCTCCAGACACGCCCTCCATAAGCACTTTCTTAATACCCCCTAGATTTCTAAATGATTTTCCCACAGCGCTCACTACATTTTTATACTGACTCGTGCCTCCCGACACTATCCCGACTACCAATTCAAATATAACAATACCTGCAGCATGTCCCGCACACACACTCCCATTCTGAAACGTCAAATCTGACAAAAAATCCTCTAGCGCTGTTCGAATCGGCGTGATAATACTGTGATATAGACTATCACTACTAATTAATGTTTTGAGCTGATTGTAGGTGCTTTTGAGGTCGTTATAGTACAATGAAAGATAATATGCACTGAGAGGGTTACTATTATACGATGCAATTGACACAAAGGCAAGAAATGTCCTTCCCGCCCAATTTAATTTGTCCCAGGACTCACCCTTCAAGGCATCTGCAACGCCATCCACTACGGATCCGGCACCAAAAATAATTGGCATAACCACGTCCAGGCATCCATCCACAATACCAGCGTACACTCCGATTTGGTAGTCAACGATATCGATTGGCACATTCTGCAAACCCAATTTATCGACCAAATCTTCCCGAAAATCTTCATAGTCATCAAGACAGCCTTTGAGACGCCATGAAGAATCAAACTTGTTGCAGGTCTGCAATTCGCCACAACCTCCCTCACTCATCCGCGTCGCGATGCCATTACCGTCTCCTCCTTTAAGGGCACTTCCGCTCGTCTGCCCCCTCGTCTCAAGGTATAGACTATACATCATATTTGCAGCCTCGTCTTGCGTAAGACTAGTTCTCATCTTGACAAATAGCCGAAGTGGTTCTCCCGATCCTTGCGCAGGCAGCATGAAGTGATACCAAAACACAAAGTTCGCTCCCGATTCGACAAAGTTGCTATCTGCAGCCGGAAATTGCCCACCCTGAAAGCCTGACAAGTTTTCTGTATCGGTGATGATATTTGCCACATCAGTGTGCTTTTCCCAGCTGGCAAACATAGTGTCTATCATCGAAATCCCATTGGCCGTGCTCTGCAGTCCGGTATAATCAAAAAATCCGCTACCGAGCAGGGTCGTATTTCCAGTATGTGTGAGTTGGACATCTCCAATCGGGATTTCAATAAAATCATTCAGCGACAGCTGTTGCAATTCAGTCAAAGAAAATGTCTTATTCACAATCGATTCGATGATCGTTGCAAGTAGATCCAAACCCGCTGCGATCCCCTCCTTACTATACGTGACATTACCACCGGGCACATGAATAGACTCGATTTCGTACTTGATCAGTCTGGCTATTGCAGTAATGTCTGCACTGATCAATGTATCAAATGGCGCTACAGTCGGTAGATTCAAAAACACTTCATATCCCGAATAGACTCCTTGATCAGTGGTCGACTTTGTGATGATCAGATAGTAGTCCGTTGTGATAGAATCTTGAAACTGTGGGAAGTCCAGCAACTCTGTTTGAAAATCACCTTGATATTTCGTAGAATGCAGGTAGTA
>QMOR01000282.1 GCA_003648285.1 Bacteroidota bacterium | reverse complement strand
TGGTGACTCTGTACGGGTATTGGGGATATGGTATGATACGCCAGGCATATACACAGTCGTTGTTCCTGGTGCTGCATCGGGAGGCTGCGACTCGATCTACTCAATTACAATTGGCACTTTAAGTCATGAAACTGGTATAGCAACTGGTTCCTTTTGCCCCGATGATTCCGTACAGGTACTCGGTGTATGGTACAATGTCGCCGGGATCTATATTGATACAATTCCAGGAGCTGCCACTACGGGCTGCGATTCAATCTACACAATTACAATAGACAGCCTGACACTCGATGTGACTATTACCCCATTTCCTGACACTTGCGAAAATGCAGGCGTTCAAACACTGACCGCCAATCCAGGCGGTGGAACATGGAGTGGAGCCGTAACATCTGATCAGTTGGATCCATCAACGCTAGGAGTGGGAGTGCATGATATTATTTACACATTCGACAATGGTCAATGCTCAGCCGCCGATACAATCCAAATAGAAATATTTGCTCTGCCTGTTGTAACAATCGATCCGGCAGGCCCATATTGTGCCGAGGATGTAGTGCAAACACTCACCGCGTCTCCTCCTGCAGGTGTATGGACGGGTGCTGTATCAACGGATCAGTTCGATCCCGCTATAGGACCGGGAGTTTACGAGGTGATTTATACGTTTGACAACGGACAATGTTCGGCAAGTGACACAATCCAAATAATTGTAAATCAAATAATACTAGTCTGCAGCCAAATCTCCCCAGAATCATCACCAGGAGCCAACGACGGCATCGGCAGCGTGGATATCTCTGGCGGATCACCCGACTATCAGATAAGCTGGTCAGGCCCGAGTTCAGACAATACTGTATCGACGACAGACGGTGTAGTACAGATCACAGGACTTACCGGTGGTACATATACCGTCACAGTCACCGATGCCAATGGTTGTTCTGCGGAATGCATGTTTACAATATCTTCAGAAGACCAATGCGCCCTCCAGATAGACAGTGTCATTGTGATCGATGCAACTTGCTCCGAAGCCTTAAATGGCTCATTGGAAATATTTGCATCATTGGGGCAAGCTCCTCTTATGTACTCCATAGGTGGAGCTCCGGGGACAGATAGCCTTTTTGAAGACCTTCCTGAAGGAACTTACGATGTCACCGTGAGCGATGCAAATAACTGTACGGCACAGATACAGGTCGTTATTGATTTTGGCCCAGGACCTGTACTTACTATTGTAGAAACTAACAATCCGTCATGTGGTCTTGCAAACGGGAATATCAAGGTCAAAGGGGGTGATGGAGTTCCGCCGTACGAATATGCCATTGGTGGCCCACCGTATTCTCCAGTATCCACTTTCGCAGATTTGGGAGCCGGAAATTATACGCTTTACTTATTAGACGCAGCAGGTTGTGGCGATACTGTGATGGTCGATTTAACGGAAGAGAGCGCACCTGTTATCACAACTGTTGATATTGAAAACGCCTCCTGTGGGAATGCCGACGGGTCTATCACCGTGACAGCGTCAGGTGGTACAGGAGCCTTGATGTACTCAATTGATGGCGTCATGTTCCAATCCAGTAATATTTTCCTGAATCTGACGGCAGGTATTTATACAGTCATTGTCAAGGATGCGAATGACTGCCAGGATGTGCTTGAG
This sequence comes from Bacteroidota bacterium, assembly GCA_003648285.1. Classification (GTDB taxonomy): domain Bacteria; phylum Bacteroidota; class Bacteroidia; order Chitinophagales; family Saprospiraceae; genus B8-G4. Next base: position 3,472 of record QMOR01000282.1, on the reverse strand, counting down.
GTTGAAGTGCTGGATGGGGCTGCACCGGTAATCGATGCTATTAATATTACCCCCACAGGATGTACAACGAGCGATGGTATTATTGAAATTATCGCTTCTGGCGGATCACCTCCATATATGTATTCAATAACTGGCGGGCCACCGTATCTGGCGAGCAATATCTTTCCTGGCCTTCCTGCCGGTATTTACAATATTGTTGTAATAGATGATGTAGGGTGCCAGGTCTTTGATATCGAAAGTGTGACAACCACAGATGGTCCGCAAATAGATTTAGTGACTGGATCTAATACAACATGTGGTGAAGAAAATGGCGAAATTACAATTACTGCAAGTGGTGGGGCAGGCTCTGTGATGTATTCGATCAATACTGTTGATTTTTATCCAACCAATGTATTTATTGACTTGCCTCCGGGCATTTATGATATTATAGTTGTAGATGTAAATGGGTGTCAGGCATTTGATCAAATTGAAATCCTGTCTTCTTCAGGACCGCTGCTAGATGTCTTTGTGACTGTCCCGCCTTCATGCGAAATGAACAATGGAGTTATTGAGCTTGATGGTCGTAACGGGGTTGGGCCATATATGTACGCAATAGGTCCTCCACCTTTATTCTATAGTTTTAACAATGAGTTTACAGGAATTGTGGGTGATTTGTATAGTTTCTGGGTTAAGGATGCAAATGGCTGTGAGCATGAAGAAACTGTATTTGTTAATTCAATACCAAAGCCAATTATTGATTCAGTCATAGTGTCTCCGGCGACTTGTGGAGAGAGCAATGGGGGGTTGGTCATCTTTGTTACAGGGGAGGGGCCATTGAGATACTCTGATGATTGTATAAGCTTTGATGTTTCAAATACATTCACTGACCTTCCTTCCGGGCCGATTTCGATATGTGTTCTGGATGCGACGGGTTGTCCTGTCAGTATCGATGTGATGATTATTGATATTCCAGGTCCTCAAATTGATGATGTAAGTGTCACGTCACCCGACTGTGGAATTGATAATGGTATTATTGAAATTAATGTCAGTGGCGGTACTCCTGCGTTGACGTATTCTCTGGATAATGCACCATATGTTACAGATAGTACCTTTAGTGGTCTTGCGTCTGGTAATTATACAGTATACATTTTAGATGCCAATAACTGTCCGGATTCACAGGATGTATTTATTGCGCCACCATTATTGGATACTATTCTGCTCGACACTTTAATTTGCGACACAGCGTCAATTACAATAGGAGGGACGATGTTGAGTGGAGATGGGACATACACAGTAGTATTGCCTGCGACACCGCCCGTATGTGATACGGTTATGATCGTCACAATTGCAACTTATATATGTTGTGAAGAGGGGAATTCCAATATTGAAATTACCATTTGCCCAGGAGAATGTATTGACTTTGAAGGTGCAATGGTCTGTGATTCGGGAATATACATTCATACCTACCCTGGAGGCGCCGCCAATGGTTGTGATAGTAATATCACACTCGACCTGGCATGGTATCCTACATATGATACTACCTTGAATTTCAGTATCTGTCAGGACTCAATGGTCGTAACACAAAATGACACTTTCGAGACGAGTATTGTGAAAGTGTATTCTTATATATCTCAGTTTAATTGTGATTCAATCGTCACAATTTCAGTGCAACTATATCCTGGTGTAACATCCGATGCCGGGCTACCTGATACGCTCACATGTAACGGAAATATAATAATCGGTGGTAGTAATCCTTTAGGAGCACTGGAGTGGAGTGGGCCGGGTATCAATGCCGGAAATCAAAATGATCCAAATCCCGAAATTAATGTGGCCGGAATGTATGTGTTGACTGTGACGTCAGTTGATGGATGTGAAGCAATGGATACTGTTGTCATTGCTCCAGATAACAATGAGCCTCAGGTAAATGCTCTCGTAAATGATTCACTATCATGTATCGTTGAAGAAGTCATGTTGACGGCTGACGTATCCGGGTCAAATGTTGTTGTAACATGGCAAGGGCCGGGTATCAATGCTTCTAATATGAATGACGAGAGCCTGATAGTGAATATGGATGGTACATATATTGTGTTCGCAACGGATACGTCAAGTGGTTGTGTTTCAGCAGTTGATACTGTTCTCGTTGTGGACATTGCTTATGCGATAGTGGCAATTATTCCGAGTGCTGGTACGCTCAATTGTACTTCCACGATTCTGACACTTGAATCGACAGCTTCCACAACAGGACCTAATATTGTCTATATCTGGTATGATGAGGACGGGAATATGCTCAGTGATAGTACACTGTCCATAGAGGTGACCTCAGCAGGCCAGTATCAACTCACCGTAATTGACACAATAACAGGGTGTTTTGATTCTATGACAATCGATATTACTGATATCACCGATTACCCACCTGTGAATGCTGGAATAGACAAAGAATTGGATTGTAATGTGACAAGTGTGATACTTAATGAGGGTGGCGGTAATAATTTGGACAATGTGATTCTGTATTGGATTGGACCATTGGGCGGTGTGGTGAGTGGGATTCTAACTGATTCAACCAAGCCAAGCGTTGAAGTGAACCTCCCTGGTCTGTATGTTATGACCGGAATCGATACGATTAATACATGTACCAATATTGATACGGTAGAAGTCTTCGACATGACCGATCCGCCGGTTGCAAATGCTGGTGAAGACAGCTTCATCTTCTGTGATGATCAGATCGTGGTATTCACGGCCGATGGTTCTGCCACAGGTAATGAATTTGAATATCTGTGGAATGGACCAACTGTTTCGAATTTTAGTGGGTTTGAACTGGAAACGGGCCAGCCCGGTACATATATTCTCTCAGTAGTGAATACAATTACGCAATGTTCAGCTCAGGATACTGTCGTACTCGGAGCAGAGGAGTTCTTAAGCGATGCCGTTTTGGATATCGAAGATCCGGCTTGCTTTGGTGATGAATCGGGAAGAATTATTGTAAGTAATGTTGTGGGTGGCGAACCGCCCTACCTGTACTCATTAGGTGGCATTGATTTTCAGGGTTCTCCCGTATTTGACAAACTGGTAGCGGGCATGTACACAGTTGTTGTTCAGGATGTCAATGGCTGTGAATGGCAAACCGATATTACAATTGATAATGGCCCTGCAATCGGACTCGACATAGGAGTTGACTTACTGTTGAAAATAGGGGACACCCTCCGTTTGGAAAGTATACTTATCCCGGGATCATTACAGATCGACTCTATTGTGTGGTCCCCTGCAGATATACTGTCTTGTACGAGGTGCTTAAATCCTGTGCTGACAGCCCTTTCAAATGCGCAAATCACGGCTACAATATACGCTGGCATGGGTTGTGAAGCCATGGATGCGCTCAGCCTTTCGGTGGACAAGAGGTTTGACATTTATGTGCCAAATGTCTTCTCACCAAATGGAGATCAAATCAACGATTTTGTAACTGTGTATGCAGGAGACCAGGTTGAGCGTATTGTTG
>QMOR01000281.1 GCA_003648285.1 Bacteroidota bacterium | reverse complement strand
CCAGGTCGATGTCAAGTCGCATCGGCCCGTCAGCGGCTAGTAAGTCTTTAGTCAACCGAATATTCACAACTTCCAATTTTGTTTTGTGTGGTCCCGATTGACGAGATACACGGTGAGTAAAATTGCGAAGCAAACGACAAAGAGGAACATAGAGTACTTATTTGCTGCAGCATAGTTTAGCGACTCTACCTCATCGTAAATTGCCACTGAGGCAACACGCGTGACTCCCGGAATACTGCCTCCAATCATCAGCACGACACCAAATTCACCAATCGTATGTGCGAATGCGAGAACGACCCCCGTGATGACGGAAGGTTTAATACATGGAACAAGCACCTTTACGAGGGTTGTGAAGCGGGATTTTCCGAGTACAGCCGAGGCTTCGGACATGGACTTTGGCAGATTGGCAAATCCCGATCGAATCGGTTGTACCATAAATGGTAAACTGTAAATAACCGATGCAATTACCAGGCCTTGAAATGAAAAAATCAATTTTAATCCAAATAAATCATCGAGCATTTGGCCAAACCAATTTGCCGGGCTAAATGCAATAAGCAAATAAAATCCAAGTACAGTAGGAGGGAGAACGAGCGGCATGCTCACAAGCGCTTCAATAACAGGTGTAACCTTGCTGCGAGAATATGCCAGCCAGTGAGCGAGTGGAATACCAATAATAAATAGAATTATGGTAGTCACAAGTGCCAGTTGAAATGTCAATATGATCGGTCCCCAATCCATTATGGTGCGAGCATTACTTCATTGGTTTTAATCAATGCCATGATCTCATTGCCAGATGCTAACTCTAACTGATCGACAGCCCTGGCAGTAACAATTGATGTGATTGAATTTCCCTCGAAATTCATGAATACCTTCCCAAGTAATTTCCCCTTTTCAATGCCTGTGACCGTACATAATAATTGATTTTGCAGCGAAATATGATGTGCGCCGGGAATGGCCAGAATGACCTCAGTCTCTTTAAATAGCACACTGACCTTGTTGCCCTCCTGTAAGTAATCAGCAGTAGCCGGGGAGTCGAGAACTATCGAACGCATCGCATTTCCCTGAACGTCAATCGTGACGAGAGACATGTGATTTTGTGAACGTACCTCTGATATGGTTCCTCTTAACTCATTCATGATTCAGGCACTTTGTATCCATTTGCGAGCAGTATACTACGAGTAATATCGGTAAACATAAATTCGTAAAACATTTGTGCCTCGACGCGAACACCTTCTTTTCGATTGATAACAACTATTCCCTGCTCAATAGGAGTGTATAAAGTAGTGGGAACTTCAGCCCAGTTGCCTGTGCCTTTTAACTTTGGAGACATGATCATCGATTTGGCATTTAGCCCAATTTCTGCCGCTCCGGAAGTGATAAACTGACTCACTTGTCCAGTATTGGCACCATAGACGATTTTGTTCGCTATAGAATCGAAGAATCGTGCATTTTTAAGTGCTTCAATGGCAATCAGGCCATATGGAGCAGATTTCGGATTTGGGATGGCGACATGGTGCACATCTTCTCTGAGGAGCGATTCCATAGCGGGCTCGATGTCTCCAATCGTCCAGATGACAATCTCACCGTAAGCATACAGTTTTGGTTTTGATGCTGCAAATCCATTGCGATACAGCTCCATTGGGTATTCCATGTTTGCTGAAATAAAGATATCGAATGGAGCACCCTGGGTGATCTGTGTACTCATTTTTCCCGATGAGCCCGTGATCACGTCAACTGTAATGCCTGTTTGCCTATAAAATGCATCAACGATTTCTGCAAGTGCATACTGTACATTGGCCGCTGTGGCAATCCGTGGATTGTGTTGCTTGACAGGTCCACATCCAACCGCAAAAAGTGTGACAATGAAACTCAGTTTCACTACATTGAAAACCAAACTGTTGACAGTGCGACGCATGACTGCAAACATACTAATCTTGTGACTGGCTGCTTGTAGCTGGTTGCCTGACGCCGAAAGCACTTATCCTGACGCGGGAAGTACTTATCCTGACACCGGGAGCACTGAACTGATCCTGGTGCCGAAAGTACTGATACTGGTTCCCGATACTCCAGTCTTGGTCCCCAATACCCCTATGTTGGTCCCGATGGTTATCTGGAAGTGTCAAGAATCCATACGTGCTGCAATCGGGTTGATCCCGGTTGCACTCAGGTCATCAGCGTGATTGCTATTGAATTTCTAAACCTGTACGCCTTTCATCATTTTATTCCAATATAAATAGGGGAGCATATATTTTTTCAAAATCCACAGACGCCAGTGTTCTTTTGAGGAATCAGTAATCAGCATTTGTTTCAACTTCGGATCCGGCGTAAACTTCTTGTCGTAATCAAATTCTGCCAATATCATTTTTCCATAGCCGGTCACGAGTGGACAAGATGAGTAGCCGTCGTATTTTTTACTGGAAATGCCTTGATTTTGTGCAATCTGTTGCACATTGGCCACCACAACCGGAACTTGCTTTCTGATGGCAGCACCAGTCTTGGCGGTTGGCAGCTGTGCCGAATCTCCAAGTCCAAATATATTTGAGTATTTAGTGTGTTGTAGTGTGTGGATATCTACAGACAGCCATCCCTCAGCAGTGACTAATGGTGAGTTTCTAATAAAATCAGGAGCACTTTGAGGTGGAGCAAGGTGCAACATGTCATATTTAATACCAACCCGGTCACCGTCCTCTATCATCTCGATTTTTTTGTCGTTGTGAATACTGTAGTGCGGTGCTTTTGTATACCAGGCGATTTGATTTTCACCATCTACTTCGACCAATTGATGCCCAAATCCAACCTGGATATCTTTTCTGTCAACAACAGTCATCAGTGACTTTGATATTTTTGGAACCGCAAACATGACATCACCACCCATTGCATAAGCCACGGTTGTTTTTGACCTGACACCTTGTTTTCTGAAAGCTTCATCTGCGAGATACATGATCTTCTGTGGCGCTCCGCCACATTTAAATGGAGTCGTTGGTTGTGTGAATAGTGCCGTGCCACCCTTGAAGTTTTTCAGCACCTCCCAAGTGTGTTCGGGGTCGGTATAATTACTGCAGACAACACCCTTATCCATGACCTCTGTGAGGCCCGGTACAAGTGAAGGGTCGATTTTAATGCCAGGAGCAACCACCAGCACATCGTATGTGTAGGTATCACCGTTCTGAGTTGTGACTGCATTATTGTCCGGATCGAATGTATCTGCATATTCTTTGATCCATTTCACTCCGGAAGGAATGAGCGATTTCATGGACCGTGCCGTCTCCGACATTTTGAAAGTGTTGGCGCCCACAAGCGTCCATGCAGGTTGGTAATAATGTGTTTCTGCGGGTTCAATGATTCCAATATCAATTTTACTATCCGCTTTCCGCAATTGCGAAGCAACCATAATTCCGGCTGTTCCTCCGCCGATGATAAGTACCTGGTGATGGCCCATTCGTGTGATTTTTATTAGTGTGGTGATAGAATTAATGAGTAGAGTAGCGTGTGATTGTCCTGTAAAGCTAGTAATACATCTTGGGCTAATTGGTGACTGTGGTCACTTTCTGGTGCAACCCACATCCCGTATTTCGACATTTAATATTACCTTACAACTGAACGCACAAGACCAATTAGCATGACTATCGACCTAAACCTAAACCGACCTGGGCCACTTCTGAAATTTGGATTTTACGGAACAAGGGGGTCAATTCCGGTGGCGCATTCTGATTTTCTCGAATTTGGAGGAAACACGACCTGCATGTCACTTACTTCAGATGATATACCCGAGGCTGCAAGTGTGATTGATGCTGGTACCGGGATACGTGGGTTTGGAAAAGCGCTTAAAGCAATGCCTGGCTATCCCGATATCGAGTATATCAACATTGTGTTTACGCACTTCCATTGGGATCATATTCAAGGGTTTCCATTCTTCGATCCGGCTTATGATCCTGGAATTCAGATACGGGTGATGGCCATGGGGACCGACAGGGAATTCAAAGACCTCAAACAGGTTTTCTCCGATCAGATGCAAGAGCGCTATTTTCCTGTCAAACTAGAGGAGATGGGGTCGGATATGCAGTTTATCTATCCCGAATCAGATAGGAGACTTGTGGGAAATGCGAGAGTCGAAGTGATTGAGCAAAACCATCCCGGAGGGTCCTGGGGTTACAGGATCGAACTGGCCGGGAAAACGATTGTTGTCTGCACAGACCTTGAGCACGGTGAAAATATCGACATGCGCATTGTAGATTTTGCGATTGGTGCAGATCTTCTCGTGCACGAAGCACAATATACCAATGAAGAGCTCGAATTGCATCGGGGATGGGGGCATAGCAGTTATGATCAGGCTCTGAAAGTCGCGAGGCTCGCAGATGTTGGATACCTGGTGATGACGCATCACGACCCCGATCATGATGATGCCTTCCTTTTGGCACGTGAAAAGGAGTGCCAGACGATCATGCCCAATTGTTGCCTTGCACGGGAAGGCATGGAATTTGTTTTGTAATCGCAGCCGGACCAAGACGCCGTCTCTCGCATCCCGCACAAGATTAGTATGTTTGCGTCCACATGCGCTACCTCCTCTCAATCCTAGCCACAATCTGCATTCTGACGGCCAATGCCCAGGAGAAGGCCACCATCCGTGGAACCGTAACAGAACGCCTCTTTGGAGAGCCGGTCGAGTTAGTTACGATATATGTGCAGGGGTCGCAGAATGTCGTGGAGAGCGATAGCAAAGGGAAATATCGCATCCTGGTTGAGTCCAATAATGAGATCATCTTAAACTTTACAAGGATAGGTTATCAGGCTGTACAGCATACGTTCAATGGATTGAGTCCAGGTGCAGTACGGGAGTTGAATGTTTCTCTTGTCCCTGCAGGGTCAGATCTCGAAGTCATCATCACCGACAGGCAGATCGAGGATGCAGGTATATTGAGGGAGGACGTTGAAGACATGAAGCTGTTGCCGACGACGACAGGTAACCTGGAAAGTGTACTTCCGGCAATCGCCCTGGGCACATCTGGTGGAACTGGTGGTGAACTCAGTAGTCAGTACAATGTGCGTGGTGGCAACTACGACGAAAACCTCGTCTATGTGAATGATTTTGAAATCTACAGACCTCAGTTGGT
>QMOR01000280.1 GCA_003648285.1 Bacteroidota bacterium | reverse complement strand
TGTATCTTCGTAGTTTCCATCACTAAAAATGATATTGTCGTGTTTCGGGTTGCGGCTGAGTTCTCTTGCGGTTTTTGCCAAATAGGGATTGCCTTCAAAACTGTACACTCGCCCCCTTGATTGCGCAGCTGCCAGGTACGCCGATGAGATGCCGAGAGACGATCCCAATTCCACAGTCACACCAGGCCGTAAGTGTTCCGTCAGCCTGAATAGCATTTCACACTTCCTGGACGAACTGACCGCAGATCTCACAATGTCTGATGCGGTTCTCGATTTGCCTGATATGATATGAGAGCCAGCGCCATAATCGAGAGATTGAATCAACCGGCCTGAACGTGCAAACTCTACCCTTTGGTCCTCAATGTCCTCAAAAATGTAATAGGCCTTGTGATCATCAAATACCTTGGTCAGCAAATCGTACATATAAGGCGAATGCATCCGTCGAGGAGGTTTAGCCATCAGATAGTAGCGTAGGAAATGTGCGATTTGGTGGAGCTTCCACATGCGGGCAAAGTTAGCATCTACTTGTCACTAAGAGCAAACATGTCGTAGATCATCCACAACGATATCAAATCTGTTTATCTTGACGGCAAATCGAAATGTATGAGAAACCTGCTCTTAATAATTTTTACAATGCTGGCCGGAGGATTGACGGGCCAGATAAGCTTTAGCGAATCGGAATCCGGTGTCACCAAAGATTTCAGGAATGCATCGGCAATTGTGTCCATTGATATGAATGATGATACCCAGGATGATCTGGTGCGACTGAATAATGGAATAAACTTGCAGGTGGATCTGCAACACTCGGGTGGAGATTTTATTACGACACACAGCAATATCGTTTCGGAAAATGCGGAGTGGTTCCTTATCGCGGGCGATGTCAATAACGATGGATGGCCGGACATTGTGACGGGCGGTATTATCGACAAGATCAAAGTACTGACGGCAGTGCCATTTACAAATGACTTCCAGGTTTCGGAGATCGATGATGAGTTGTTTTTTGCACAGGGTGCCAATATCGTTGATGCAAATGATGACGGATTTATGGATATTTTTGTCTGTAACGATAACGGGATTAACCGGCTCTACCTGAATGATGGTGCAGAAGAATTTGTGCGCAACGATACCCTGATTGATTTCAGGACGGTGCCGGTTTCAGATAATTCGGGAAACTATGGCAGCGTCTGGACAGATTTTGATATGGATGGTGATCTGGATTTATATATCACTAAATGCCGGCAGGGTGTATTTGACGACACAGACCCACGCCGTATCAATGCCCTGTTTGTAAATACAGACAGCGGCTACGTAGAAATGGCAGACACTTTTGGTCTCGCAATCGGCGCACAGTCCTGGTCATCAGACTTTGCAGATATCGACAATGACGGCGACCTTGACATCATTGTTATTAATCACGACGTTCCGTCTCAACTTTTTGAAAATGTGGGGAACGGAGAATATGAAGATATCACAACGCAAGCGGGTATTGATATCATAGGAAAGACCATTCAAAGCATATTCCGGGATTTTGACAATGACGGTCTCGTCGATTTACTGATTGGCGGTTCTGCTTCAAAATTGTACCATAATATGGGGGAGAATATTTTCGAAGAAGTGAGTTCTCCTTTTGGGCCTGAAAGTGTGAAGTCCTTCACCATTGGAGATTTTAACGACGACGGATTTCCCGATGTATATGCTACTTATCATACATTGTATAATACGCCCAGTGATTCAAAAGATGACAGGCTCTGGCTAAACAATGGGACTGACAATAATTACGTGCGCATCAAAGCCATTGGGTCAAATGGCAACACAAGTGCAACAGGAGCCAAGCTCTTCCTGCATGGCGCCTGGGGTACGCAAATGCGCGAGATCAGGACCGGTGAGAGCTATGGTATCGGGACGTCGCTCATTCAGAATTTTGGCTTGGGTGATGATACAGCCATTGACAGTCTGGTCATCATATGGCCAAATGGCGATCGCGAAATTCATAAGAATATTCCGATCAATGTGACGGTAACTGTCTCCGAAGGCGGTTGTCTCAGACAAGTAGAATCGCTTGATCAGGGCCCATTTGTACAGTGTGGTTCAGATACATTCACAATTACCGCTCCGGACGGATTTGATGCCTATTTATGGAGCAATGGCATGGTCTCTCAATCGATTGAGGTGTTTGAAACCGGACTATACAATGTCAGTCTTATCGACTTTGGAGGATGTGTGACAGCTACAAGATCTGTGACGGTGATGGATAACACGCAAAGCGGAGATGGAGAGATAATAAATGCGGGTGGTGATGCATTTTGCTACGGAAAATCGGTGACCCTGACAGCTCCAGAAGGAGTGGCTTATACATGGAACACAGGTGAAACGACAAATGCAATCGAGGCGACAGAGTCGGGCAGCTACGCCGTAACCGTGACGCGTTCGTGTTATGAGGCTTTTCCTGAGCCAATTGTGATTACGGTGTACAATGCGAATATCCTTGACGTGGCAAATGACACGATATTGGGGGCAGGGCAAGGGCTTCTCACAGCAGATGGCGATTCGGTCAACTGGTTTGAGGCACTCGATGAACTCATCCCAATTGCCAGCGGCAATGCATTTACCACGCCGGTGGTCGATACGACAACGACATACTTTGCGCAACAATCTTTGCTTTCTCCCGGGAATTCTTTTGGAGTGGGCATGACCGAACATATGGGCGGTTCCAAATACAATGCAGAGAATATTAATCTCGGATTGATCTTCGATGCGTTAGCGGATTTCCGTCTGGATAGTGTGATGACCTACACAGATTTTTCGGGTAAGCGATCTGTTGTATTGCTCGACTCGAGTGGTTCGGTGTTGTTAAACACTACGGTACAAATTGATTCAGGGGTGCAGTGGGTGCCTCTCGCCTTTGACATTCCGGCTGGAGTCGATTATATGCTAACAACTGATGGAGATACGAATGCTGCTGTATTTGGAGTGGCGAGTCCGCAACTCGTGCGAAGTAAATCGAATGTGGAGTACCCGTATACGGTCGATGATGTCGTTTCGATCACAGGAACTGATGCAGGTGAGCAGTACTACTATTATTTCTACAATTGGCAAATCACGAGTGCACCGAAATATTGTATTGGGGAGAGGAAGCCCGTTTTGGTAGTGGTAGAGGATACTTCAACAAGTGTGATCATTCTTTCCGAAGGCACATTGAAGGCGTATCCAAATCCCACATCGGATGTCGTGACGATCGAAGTGGATAATTCCTTCGATTTCGACTATGAGATACGGTACGCGGTCAGAAGCATTGATGGCCGTAAGGTCAGATCCGGGATATGGCAACCTGGAACCCAGATTTCGATGCGCGGCCTTCCGTCAGGAATGTATCATGTGGAGCTATTGGGAGAAGGTGTTGTGGGTATTGTCAGGATCGTGGTTGTTGGGAGGGAGTAAATGGGCTTTTGTCGCTATTGTCTCTATTGTCGCTGTGGTCACTTTTGTGTCTTTTATCGCTGGTTTTATAAAGTGAAATTTGGTGCTTATACCAAAGGAAAGACCGATATTTGCGCCAAATATTGAAATTATGACCATTGACCGCATTGCAGAACTTCTTGGTAGCGAATCAGACTACCTTCTTGCACACGAAAGCAAGACAATAGATAAATCACTTTTACATCTACCGGGTAGCGATTTTATTGATCGCATCATGATTCCATCGGATCGTCCGATCAATGTATTAAAGAATATGCGGGCCCTGCACGGACACGGGCGGTTGGCAAATACGGGTTATGTTTCAATCCTTCCTGTGGATCAGGGCATCGAACATTCAGCCGGTGCATCGTTTGCGCCGAATCCAATTTATTTCGACCCTGAGAATATCGTAAAGCTCGCGATTGAAGGTGGTTGTAATGCGGTGGCTTCTACGCTGGGTGTCCTTGGATCAGTGGCACGGAAGTACGCACACAAGATTCCATTTGTACTGAAGATCAATCACAACGAAATTCTGTCATATCCAAATACCTACGACCAGATATTATTTGCGAGCATCGATCAAGCTTATGATATGGGCGCGGTAGCCGTAGGTGCGACCATCTATTTTGGTTCAGAGGAAAGCAGGAGGCAGATTGTGGAGATTTCAGAAGCGTTTGAATATGCACACAGCCTGGGGCTAGTGACAATTCTCTGGTGCTACCTGCGTAACCCAGGCTTCAAGACGGCCGATCAGGATTACCACGCGAGTGCAGACCTTACTGGCCAGGCAAACCACCTGGGAGTGACGATTCAGGCGGATATCATCAAGCAGAAAATGCCGGATTCCAATGGCGGTTATAATGCGATCAAATTCGGAAAGACACACGAAAAGGTATACTCAGAGCTGACTACTGATCACCCGATTGACCTTACGCGTTACCAGGTGGCAAATTGCTATATGGGCCGTCAAGGGCTGATCAACTCGGGTGGCGGATCTGGTGCTAACGATCTTGGAGATGCTGTTCGTACTGCAGTGATCAACAAGCGAGCTGGTGGGATGGGACTCATCTTAGGTCGTAAGGCATTCCAGCGTCCGATGTCTGAGGGTATTGAGATTGTGAATGCTGTGCAGGATGTGTTTTTGAGTGATGAGGTGACTGTGGCTTAGGGTGTTAACCACGGATTTCTTGGATTAGCACGGATTTTTTTGCCACGAATGGCACGAATTTTCTCCGCAGGAGTCCTTTGGACACTAATAAGTGGATTGCTCACAAAAGATCTGTGCAAACCCGTCCAATCCGTCCAATCAGTGTGCTATTGAGTTTTGGTCTCAGTGTCAATCCAAAGCGCAAACGAATCATTGACCTCTGCCTCCACCATCATAATACACGGCACTTCAAATGAGTGCAACTCTTCAATTCGATCACGAAGTGTGGGCCAGAGTTTAATTGAAGATTGAACCACCGCAATATATTCTCCACGGTGGACGACCTCTTGCTTCCAGTGAAATATTGCTTCTATCGGATATAGATGGACACCGGCAACAAGGCGCTCCTTGACGAGGAGGTTGCACAGACTGTCGGCTTCCTCTTTTTTGTCGAACGTGATATAGACCAGGCTGATTTTCACTTACATCGATAGGATTTCGGCCATTTTGATGAGCTCCGGGTTAGGGGTCTTAC
>QMOR01000279.1 GCA_003648285.1 Bacteroidota bacterium | reverse complement strand
GCTAAATCTCATCAATGATATGACGATACCGGCTTATCTGGAGGAGGCATGCAAGTAGGGGCTTTGCTCCGAAGGGGTGCTTCGGAGCAATTTTGGATTTTGGATTTTGGATTTTGAATTGTTTCAAACTTGGCGTTGCAAGGTGGCATCTAATGTCTCAGTATAACTTCTTGGGTCAAGCGCAATACCCCAGATTATCCCCAACAATTTTTGTCAGGTGAATGCGAACATTCAAAATTCAAAATCCAAGTTAAGACGGCGGAGCCGTCAAAACTTAATGGCATGAAACCGCACACCATCTATTTTATTAAACTGGATAGCGGGTGCAGGGATTTTGATGACGTTTAGTGCTTTGAGGAGCGTGCGGAGGAATGGACTCTTTACAGGGATTTTTGACAGGTCGACATCTACGGAAAGATAGTACTGACTGTACCGCGGAAATGTATCGTCATCGAGCACATAATGGGCTCCATCTTTCATCCACTCATTTTTATATCCGCCATACATATTGAAGGCCCCGTATCCGAATGCCACATTTAGCCATTTGGGAAATTTGCTTTCTGCTTGAAGGAAGGAGTAAATATTGACCGAGGTCCATATCGTCTGCGCATTGTAGTCTTTCAGCAAGCGTTCAAAGAAGCTGGTGCCAAACAGGTCTTCCGCTCGTTGATTGAGCGTCATCACGGATTCGCCATCTGTCGAAGTCACAATATAATCGGGGTGTGACACAGGGGTGCTCGAAAATTTAAGTAAGATCCGCTGCTCATTCCAGAGTCTTTGCTGTCCAATATACAATCCTGCTCCAGCGACATTAAATGCCATGTCTGACCAGGAAAAGCCCCATCTGTCTGAAAAGCCATCCATGATTTCGAGGGTAGTTTGAAACAAAAGCGAAGTGCCAACACCGACCCAGTCGGCCTTTCTGCTTTCAATTCCAGTCCATCTCGCTACGTCAGATACCCAGGAACTCCACAAGTACGAGGTAAACATGTGCCCCATTTTGTCGACATTCCGCCATTCGCCCCAGTCATTCTGAAAGTGAAATCCCGACCGCGGATATTGCTTGTACCAAATTTCATTCAGGCCGATCACTGTTGCCGTATAGGTAGCTGCCGTGATGCCTGTGGCAGTCCAGAAGCGCTTGTTGTTGAATGTATCTGATGGTGTGAAAAATGAGGTCGACTGTCCGAAAAGGCACTGTCCGGGTATTGCCATGCCGGACAGAAAAAGCATGCATGAAATAATCCATCTAAGACGTATAAATGACGAAACAGTGGGTGTCTGTAATTTTAACATTTCGGGATGCGTTATATATTCTACCGAATACACTATTTTAACCGGTCAATTAAAAATTAAAATGGCATCTTGCCACTTGATTAACAGTCTCTTTATGAAGAGTAGCGTTACCGTTGTTATTGCGCTTTTGTTGTTTACGTCTCATCTGCGCTCTCAAGATATTCATTTTACCCTGTTTGATATGATGCCACTGGCATTCAATCCTGCAGAGACCGGTGCATTCTATGGTACGTATCGCGTAGCGGGGATATACAGGGATCAATGGATAGCCGTGTCAGGCGTGCCTGATCAGTTTAAAACTCCGGCCCTCTCGGTCGACCTCCCGATTATTAAGGGATTCAGAGATCAGGATTGGGTCGGCGTAGGACTCATGTTTTACAGCGATAAAGCAGGAGAGCTGGGACTGACTACCGGTTCGTTTAAACTCAGTGCGGCATATCATCTTGGATTGAATAAAAAAGGGACCACTGTCATAAGTTTTGGCTACCAGTTTGGTTCGGTGGGCAGAAGAATTAGTAATAAGGGTCTGGAAAAACTGAGGTTGGAGTCTAACGGTTTTGACCCGACAATGCCTAACGGCGATCCTCTGTTGGCAAACATTGACGAACTCAAAACGAGCTACAAGGATCACGTCGGTGGTGTTTTCTTTAAAACACAGGTCAATAAGGTCAACCTTCTCGAAATCGGATTTTCCGTTGGCAATATCGGAAATCCAAATACCAGCTTGTTTGGAGGAGGAAGCCAGGATACGACGGTGGCACCACCCCCCAGATTAGAATCTCCACTGAGATTTATCGGTTCGGCAAGCTATCGTGCACTATTGAATAAAAGATTTGCCTTAAAACCAATCTTCTTTATGCAGACCCTTGGCAAGGCATCGGAAATTGTCGTGCAGGTCATCGGTGAGTATCTTGTCAATCCGGAAAAGCAGATGGTTCTGAGAACTGGCTTCGGTTATCGGTTTGGAGATGCCCTCCAACTCATCGTCGGTATGGATTTTAAAAGCAATCTCAAGGTGACACTTGGTTACGATATTAATTTGTCAAAGCTATCGGCAGCGTCAAACGGGATTGGTGGATTCGAGTTATCGGCCGTTTACATCGGGAAAATATATAAGAAGCCGGATCCCGAACCAATTCTCTTCTGCCCAAGATTTTAGCATAAGACCTATGAGTAATTTGCATTTAATATATCGTGTAAGCAGTCGTATGATGAAGGTACTGTCTTCTGTAGTTGCCATCTTCCTGATAAATGTCTCTTCAATTGCCCAGCCACTGAAAGAAGTTCCGACCTATATGCACATAGAAGTTGCGGAGGAACGGATGGAAACGGGTGATTACTATAATGCCCTGGAGCAATATGAAGAAGCGTATAAGCAAGAGAGGTCAGAAGATCTCAGGTATAAGATTGCATTGCTGCATTACCAAATGAGAGACTTTAAGCGCGCTGAACGCTGGCTGGCACGTGTGATTGCTAATGATGAGACAGCGCAATATCCTGATGCTGTCTTGAAATATGCCCTGACCTTAAAAATGGCCGGTAAGCATGAGGAAGCGATTGAAGCCTTGAATGTATACGCCGGTATGGTGGACGACGAGGTGCTGCTCAAGAAGGCTGACATTGAATTTGAGGGAATCCAACTGGCTATGGAATCTGAGGTGCCAATCGAATTGGTGATAGAGCACATGGGCAGAAAAGTAAATACACGGTATTCTGAATTTGGACCGGCGATGCATCCGGATGGCGAGCTGTATATCGGAGCTCTTCCGGGTAAGGAGGTAAAACTGCTCACAGATGCACCGTTTGCTCAGATTTATAAAACTGAGCTGGATAAAAAAGAGAAGTGGGAGAAGCCCAAGGCATTGCCAGATAAAATCAATCGCCCTGGTTACCACACGGCGAATCCACGATTTTCTGATGATGGAACCCGCATGTACTTCACGCGAGCCCTGATGGAAGGCGACGATCTTGTAGAGAGTAAGATTTTTACGACCACAATGGGCAAATCAAGTTGGGGCGCTGCCAATGAGGTCGTTACTGTCAATGGCGATTATATCGCTACCCATCCGACGATAGGCTATTTATTGGGGAATGAGGTCATGATATTTTCGTCTGACATGGATGGCGGTGAAGGTGGCTTCGACCTGTTCTATAGCCTGAACGTGGGAGGTGATTTTTCTGCCCCCGTCAACCTCGGAGCTATCATTAATACACCTTATGATGAGGTGACGCCATACTTTCACGACAATACACTGTATTTCAGCTCTGACGGGCTGCCCTCGATGGGTGGTTTGGATATCTTCTATGTTGAATGGGACGGTTCAAATTGGTCTGACCCAAAAAATCTTGGCGCCGGCTACAATTCGGGCTACGACGATTGGTATTTCAATGCAAATGAAGAGGGGACCAGGGGATTTGTGGTGTCAAACAGACCTTCTGATGATTCGCGTTCGGTGAAAAGTAAAACATGCTGCGATGATATCTACACATTTGAAATAAGGCAGATCGTTCTTGACCTGCTGACAAATGTATTTGACGACGAAACGAAAGAAGCCCTGACCGGAGCCAAAGTCACAAAATTTGAAGTCCTGAATAATCGTCCCGGAAAGTCTCAGTCAAAATCGAATGAGATATCCAACGATTTTAATTTCCTCCTGGATCCGGATAAATCGTATAAAGTCACTGTCGAACGGGATGGTTATTATCCAAAGGAGTTTGAATTTAATACCGTGGGCTTTTATGAAGAAAGGACTTTTACAAGCGATATCTTCCTGGAAAAAGCACCATCAGAGGATACCGATACGCGTACAGTAGTCATTAACGAGCCGATTCGCCTCAATAATATTTATTACGATTTTGATGATGACAAGATTCTTCAGGACGCCGAGAAGGATCTGGAGACAATCATGAACCTCATGGATGAGTATCCGACCATGGTCATTGAACTGTCATCCCACACAGACGCCCAGGGAAATGATGCCTACAATGAAAGGCTGTCACAGCGAAGGGCGCAAAGTGCGGTGGACTGGTTGATCAGTGCAGGTATCGAGCCAGATCGGATGGAAGCCGTTGGATACGGTGAAAATCAGATTTTGAATAAATGTGTGAATGGTGTGCGCTGTACAGATGACGAGCACAGGTACAACAGGCGCACAGAATTCAAGATTATCGCCGGGCCAACTTCGATTGAAATCAAAACCGAAGTGCTTCCTGAAAGCGAAAAAAAAAATTAGGAACTAGTTCTTCGTCTTCCCAACGTCCATTGACTGGAGTAGTATCTCTCAGTCCTGATATAGAAGATAAAGTGGAACTCACTTTCGAAGAGAAATTGGTTGATTTTGGCGAGGTCAGGCGTGGTGAAAAACGCGAACACACGTTTTATTTTGAGAATACCGGAAATGTAGATATAGAGATTGACCTTGTTTCGTCCTGCGATTGCACTACTATAGATTGGCCGGAAGGAAAAAAGATCAAGCCTGGTGCACGCGATTCTCTACATGCCATATTCGACAGTACGGATAAGGAGGAAAGTGAAACTGTAGACATCGACATCATTTTGACCAATACAGATAAAAACGGAAATCCTGTCTTCTATACCATCCAATACAAATTTGTCCTCATTCAGTAGATGCTGCCTGATATGGGTTTCTATATGCAAAAAACTATCCTGCATTGATTGAAGAGGCGCTCGCACAAAGCCCCACACAGTGGATCGCACTGATAAGTGGCATCGTCTATGTCATTCTCGCCGCACGTGAAAAATCACTCTGTTGGCTCTTCGGAATTGTGAGTTGTATTTGCATCGCATGGGACGACTTTTTTAGTTTCCAACTCTATGCCGATGGTGT
>QMOR01000278.1 GCA_003648285.1 Bacteroidota bacterium | reverse complement strand
TCTGAGCCGTCCGAAACGACTCGAATGGGATAGCTGGAGATTCAGGTCCAGTCTGCGCACGCATGACGAGCAGGGCATTTTGAGTACTGGAATGCGGCTACTGTTACAGACTGAGAGCAAGGAGGTCTACCAGGAGATCAAGGCACACTACCCGGCACGCGACGATATGATCAATCGCCTTCGCGATCATGCGTCACCAGCTCTTCTGGGAGAAATTCTGGTCTTTGAAGAAGACTGGAAGGAGTTGGAAATACTCATTCGTCAAGAATTGGATATCGATATCCTCCTCGCATACATGCATCATATTTGCGCGCATTCAAAAACGGCATTCACTACAATCAGCATGGTCGTAGAGCATTTTGCCCGCCATTATGCCGGTTCCTCTTTTCAGGATGGATTGAGTTCTATCATTTACAAGCTCGACGATTTAGGTTTTTCGGCTGTGGCCAGGCAGCTTCATGAAAGGATAGATGCTGAGTTTCCCGGTCGTTTTTCACCCGTTGACACGGGACTTAAAATTTCATGTTAACTTCGTACCTCTTAGTGTCAAAACTACACGATTAACATGAAAAACAGGATTAAGGCTTTAATCTTTGATTTGGATGGCGTCATTGTCGACACAGCACGTTTCCATTTCTCCTCATGGCTGGTTCTGGCCGAAGAAATGGGGTTTGATATCCCGCAATCACTGGATGAGGACCTGAAGGGCCTGGGCCGGATGGAATCTTTGCAAAAGGTACTGAAGTACAGGGATGCAGATACTCCAGAGCAAGAATGGCCGAAGCTCGCAGAGCGAAAAAACGATTTGTACCTGTCAAATATCTCTCACTTGTCGACTGGCGATACGTTGCCCGGTGTGATCGCATTTCTGGAGGACGCCCGCGCGCAGGGGTTCTTATTAGCCATTGGCTCCGGCAGTAAAAATGCAAGACCCATTCTCAAAAGGCTGGGCATCACTGACATGTTCAGTGTCATCTGCGATGGTACCGACACACAGCGTTCGAAGCCCGATCCGCAGGTGTTTCAATGTGCTTGTCATGGGCTTGGTGTTTCTCCCGATGAGGCAATCGTATTTGAGGATGCCGTATCCGGCATTGACGCCGCACTGAGTTGTGGTACACACGTAGTTGGTATTGGTGAGCCCGAAGTGTTGAAGAGAGCTGAACTTGTCCTCCCTGCTCTTGAGCATATCAGAATAGAAGAAATCATCCGTAAATTGTCTGAGTCTGCATGAAACAGTATCTAGCCATTGATCCGTGGAAGATCATTGAAGAGGGTTTTCATCCTGAAAACAACAGGGTGACAGAGAGCATATTCAGCCTTGGCAACGGCCGATTCGGTCAAAGAGGCAATTTTGAAGAGCACTATTCGGGCGACAGCCTGCAGGGAAATTACTTTGCCGGAGTGTATTACCCCGACAAGACGAGAGTCGGTTGGTGGAAAAATGGCTATCCTGAATACTTTGCCAAGGTGCTCAATGGCGTTGATTGGGCCGGCATGGACATTTATCTCAATGATACGCGTCTCGACCTGAATGCCTTAAAACCAAAAGAATTTGTCCGGACGCTTGATATGCAGAGGGGGCTGTTGCAAAGAGAGTTTCTTATCGAAACTTCGACAGGGAAAATCAGATTCTCATTCGAGCGATTTTGCTCGATGGCGGACAACGAAACAGGCGCGGTGCGCGTAAAAATCAATTCGCTCTCATTTTCCGGCCGTATCAGGATCGATGCATATCTCGACTGGCAGGTCACGAATGAAGATGCGAACTGGGACGAGTCCTTTTGGATCCATCGCAACTCATCCAGCACCGATCGTCATTGCAGGGCGATGGCAGAGACACGAAAAACGGGCTATGTGGTCAGCTCAGCGATGACCTGGAATTTATCCGGAAAAGAGGTGCTTAAAGTCGAGTCCGAAGCAAAGGAGAAATATTGTTCGATTGCCATCGAATTTGACATGTCACCGGGCGAAGAATGTACGTATGACAAGTACACGGGACACCAGTCTACAATGTACCACAAGGCGGACGCTGTCTTTGACGGAAGTCTTGATGTAGCAAGGAGAGCGAATGACTCGGGATATCCCGCGCTGAAGAAGGCCCATGTGGATAGCTGGTCTCACAAATGGAAGGACGCCGATATTCTCATAGAGGGTGATGATTCGGCCCAGCAGGGGATCAGGTTTAATATCTTTCATCTACTACAGACATACACGGGTGAGGATGCCCGTCTCAATATTGGTCCGAAGGGATTTACGGGTGAAAAATACGGTGGCAGCACGTACTGGGATACAGAGGCGTATTGTATCCCGTTTTACCTGGGGAGTGGTGATCTCACTATCGCAAGGCAGCTCCTCGTATATCGATACCAGCACCTCGCCAAGGCAATTGAAAATGCGGAGAAACTCGGATTCTCAAATGGTGCAGCCCTCTACCCCATGGTGACCATGAATGGCGAAGAGTGCCACAACGAATGGGAAATTACATTTGAAGAAATCCATCGCAATGGCGCTATCGCGTATGCCATCGCCTACTATATCAATTATACCGGTGACTCTGACTATTTGCTCCATGGAGGGCTGGAGGTCCTTATCGGCATCGCGAGATTTTGGTCCCAGCGCGTAAATTGGTCTACGCCTAAACAACAGTACGTCATGCTCGGCGTGACCGGACCCAATGAGTATGAAAACAATGTGGACAATAATTGGTACACAAATTATATTGCCGCATGGTGCCTGAATTATGCCGCTGATTCGATTGATGAGACGCGCAATAATAATGGACAAATCATTAAAAAAACGCAACTTAAAGATGCAGAATTAAAGCAGTGGCGAGAAATTGCTGCAAATATGTATTTGCCTGAAGACGAGTCGCTCGGGATATTCCTTCAGCAAGACAACTATCTCGAAAAAGAACAGCTCACAGCTGATCAAATCACGGCAGGCCAGAGACCGATAAATCAAAACTGGTCGTGGGACCGCATATTGAGATCATGCTTTATCAAGCAGGCGGATGTGCTCCAGGGTATGTTTTTCTTTGAAAGCGATTTTGACCTCGATGCCCTCAGGCGCAATTTTGAGTTTTACGAACCACGCACAGTGCACGAGTCCTCGCTTTCACCATGTGTACACAGCATCCTGGCCTCCCAACTTGACATGGGCGAGAAGGCATATGAAATGTATCTGCGCACCGCGCGACTGGATCTTGATGATTTTAATAATGATACAGATGACGGATTGCATATCACGAGTATGGCAGGTACGTGGATGTCTGTAATAAAAGGATTTGGAGGCGTGCGGGTTAAAGATGGCAGCCTGTCCTTATCCCCTTCACTCCCAAGGCAATGGCATTTATTAAAATTTAATTTGCGATTTAGAGAAAATATATTTTCGGTAGAAATTACTTCTGACGCTGTGCGATTGACCAATGTATGTGGTCCG
Source organism: Bacteroidota bacterium (assembly GCA_003648285.1). Taxonomy (GTDB): domain Bacteria; phylum Bacteroidota; class Bacteroidia; order Chitinophagales; family Saprospiraceae; genus B8-G4. The sequence continues at coordinate 1,709 of QMOR01000278.1, read as the reverse complement.
TCTATCAATGTCATTGTGCATCAAATAAAACAATCAATTCATTCGGGCTCTGAGGTTGTCATAAGTATGCAGGGCCAATCAATAAGTACGTAATGCAAAAATTCAATTCATTAATCATCACAGTGATGGTACTCGGTTTGTTCGGAATATTCGGTTGTGGATCAAAACAAGAAAGCAATGCTTCACCACAGAGCAATGCATCAAATGAGACAACACAGGCCCCGGGCTATAAAGTTGTTGTTCCGGGATGGGCTAAAAACGCATCGATGTACGAATTAAATATTCGTCAATTCACGCCGGAAGGCACATTTCGAGCGATCGTACCACATCTCGAAAGACTGGCTCGCATGGGTGTAGATATCATATGGCTGATGCCTGTGCACCCGATCAGTGAGACAAAGCGCAAAGGGACTTTGGGCAGTTATTATGCTGTAGATGGATTTCGTGATACCAATCCAGAATTTGGTAGTGAACATGATCTGCAATACCTCATTTCGACTGCGCATAATAATGGCATGAAGGTGATTATTGACTGGGTGCCTCATCATACTGGTTGGGACCATCCCTGGATCACCGAGCACCCGGATTGGTACAGTCACGATAGCGATGGCAATATCATCGACCCGGTAAATGAAGAGACGGGCGAACCCTGGGGCTGGACAGATGTGGCTGAGCTCGACCTGTCAAATCAGGAGATGCGAAAGGCGATGATTTCAGATATGATATACTGGATCGAAACGAATGGTGTAGACGGATTCAGGGTGGACCATGCACATGGCCTGCCAGATGACTATTGGGATCAGGTCTCCGACGCCCTGGCAAGATTAAACCAACCCATCTTCATGCTTGCTGAGGGTGAAGATCCCCGATTGCGCAACAGGGAAAACTTCGTTGCCACATATGCATGGGAATTTCACCATGCCATGAATGACATTGCCAACGGCAAAAAGAATGTCAATACACTCGATGTGATCCTCAAGAAATACAGGAAAGAATACAAGACCGGGTATCACATCTACTTCACCTCCAATCACGACGAAAATAGCTGGGCAGGCACGGTAATGGAGCGCATGGGAGACGGCCACAAAACATTTGCCGTACTCGCCGCAACGATTGATGGAATGCCATTAATTTATTCAGGCCAGGAAGCGCCATTGAAAAAACGCCTGATGTTTTTCGAAAAAGATGAAATTGATTGGAATGATTATGCGTACGCTGATTTTTACAAAACCCTCTTTCAATTAAAGAAGCGCAACAAAGCTCTGTGGAATGGTGCAGATGGTGGCTTGTCACAGCGCATCAACAAATCAAAGGATGTATATGCTTTTAAACGGGAAATGGAGGGAGACAAGGTCGTGGTGATTCTGAATCTGACGGACAAGGAGCAAAAGACGACCTTAACCGAGGAGATCGTAAAGATGAAAAATGTGTTTGAACGCAACACACAAGCATATCAGGCAGGTGACGAGATCGTGTTGGCACCATGGGAATATATCGTCTTATCAAATAAATAGTCATATGCGATTGTTGATCTATCTGTTTTTAAGCGCCACCCTGCTAGGTACCGGGTCTTGCAACGAAGGCAGTTCAGGAGCAAGTAGCGCGGAGGATGCAACAATCTTTGACACACAGTATCTCCCGGATGGTGTCGAACGCGCCGAGCATCGTGCCTATATTCCCGATGGCAGCAATTTTCAGGGCGCACGAAT
>QMOR01000277.1 GCA_003648285.1 Bacteroidota bacterium | reverse complement strand
AATGATCTGTATCATGCGGTTGAAGTTAGATTTTGATTGTGTGAAAAAGCCCGCCAAATAAGCATAGTGACAGTTACGTGGTGTCATATTAATTCGTGCGAGGCGTATAAATCGGGACAGATCCGAATATTTCAGGTAGTTCAACCATTTATTAACTTATATTCTATAACAATTACTGAATCAATTATGTGCCATTCTATCTCAAATATAGATTTGCTTTGCATTTATTGAGATACATCCCACGGACTATTATGCATTCAATTTGATCGATTTATCACCACAAATAACCCTACATTAGCCATGTGATTCCACGCCTCGCCATAGAACACCTCCAAAACTGGAAAGCTAACCCCCATCGCAAACCACTCATCCTCAGCGGCGCAAGGCAAGTGGGAAAGACAACCCTGGTCGAAGAATTCTCCTCACAGTTCGATAACTACCTCTACTTCAATCTCGAAGCCCCCGCAGACCTTGCCATCTTCGAACGCCTTGCGGATATTGATAAACTGGTTCAAGGCTTGTTTCTCGAGCGTGGATTGGCCCTCAACACTGAAAACACACTCATATTTATCGATGAAGTCCAGGAATCTCATCGTGCCATACTGCAATTGCCGGAATTCTATGAGAAATACCCTACACTACACGTCATTGCGGCAGGCTCCCTTGTAGAACATGCACTAGGTGAGATATCTTCACTTTCTGAAGACAGCGTTGAGTTCTATGCCCTGCACCCCATCAGCTTTCATGAATACCTCCTCGGTATCGGCCAAATGGGTATTCTTGCAGCCTATCTCGAGACTCCCGTCCCCGGCTATGCACATCAACGGCTGATGACCGTCTTCAATGACTACGCTATCATCGGTGGTATGCCTGAAATCGCCGATTCATTCCTCGAATACAGCGATTATACGCGACTGGCAGAGATTTACGACCGTCTGTGGGCCACATATCGCGATGATATCCTGAAATACGCACGTAATTCTACCGCGGTTGCAGTCCTGCGTCATGTATTGCAGTCCGCTCCATCACATGCAGACAAGCGCATCAAATTTGAACGATTCGGTAATTCATCCTTCAAGTCGCGGGAAGTCGCAGCAGCCTTGCGCTCTCTGGAGTTTGCACAAGTCATCAGCCTGATATACCCGACCACGTGCACGGAAATCCCGTGCCCCGCTAACTTCAAAAAGTCCCCACGCCTACAGTTACTGGATACTGGTCTGGTCAACCACTCCCTCGGTCTCCAACAGTCCCTGCTTGGCAGACAAGATCTCACTTTGGAATATGACGGCCATATCATACAGCACATGACCTCCCAGGAGCTCATCGCTCGTCACAGCTCTCTGACCTACACGCCAAATTTCTGGGTCAGACAAGAAGCCGGATCCAAAGCCGAAGTCAATCTCGTTTATCCACACGAAGATCTTCTCATCCCAATCGAAGTAAAACCCGGTAAACCCGGCAGACTGCGGTCCCTTCACCAGTTTATGGACCACTGCCCACACACATTCGCAATACGTCTCTACGGCGGCGAGTTTGAAGTGCAGTCCGTTAGCACTATAGCAGGTAAAGACTTCAAACTGCTCAATCTCCCGTATTACCTGTCAGGCAGAATCCCGGAATATGCCGCCTGGCTTGTGAATTCCGGTCAATAGAAATTATCCCACAGAGTTGAGAATCAAGATAGGTGTGTCACATTTCGCCTCTCTCATGCCTCACGCAAGTGGGGCACACGATTTTAGGCTTCTCGAGTTTTCTCCGCAAGAGATTTCGTATTTTGGAATTTGGGTATTGGAATTTCACCACAATTATCAATTCTCCATTGTCAACTCTCAATTAAAAAAATGGCCACAAACCTACACGCTCTCATCCGCCACCGCACCATCGACCGCTGCCTGCGCGACCGTTCGCAGCCGTGGAATTGGAAAAGACTCGCAGAAGAGTGCGAACTCACGCTCAATGAAGATATGGGCGTCGATTGCACACTTTCACGCCGTACAATCATGTACGATATCAATCACATGAAGGAGGGTATCCTAGGGTATCATGCACCAATCGTCTACGATCGCGGACGCAAGTCATATCAGTACTCTGATGTCAACTTTTCAATCAATCAGGCCCCTTTAAGTGCCAAAACCCTTGAAGAGCTCGACCAGGTTCTGCTTATACTCAGACAATTTAGTGGTCAGGAAAAGCTCGAGGGGATGGGTAGTGTGATCGCCAAGCTCGAACACGGCCTCAATATCCAGCGCGATGAGGGGGCCGAGCCTCTTATTCATTTTGAACAAAGCCTCAACGCACCTGGACAAAAGTGGCTCGACATCTTGTACCAGCATATCAAGAAGAAGGAGTGCCTGAGTATTACATACAGGGCGTTTGGCAAGGACATTTCTCATCATATTGTCAGCCCTTATATTTTAAAAGAATACAATAACCGGTGGTTTCTCTTTGGATTTAATCATCAGGATGAATACATACAGAATCTGGCGCTGGATAGAATTCAGGAAGTGCGTAAATCTCTAAAGTCTTTCGAACGCGTCAAACAATTTGACCCGGATGTATTGTTCAATAATATTGTCGGTGTGACTTTGCCCGAAAAAGGAAAGGTCACACACATCCTGATGGAAGCATTCGGCAATCAGGCAAAATATATCCAGACCAAACCAATGCACAAGAGCCAGCACATTCACAAGGAGAAAAAGAACAGCATCATATTTTCATATCACCTCATTCCAAATTTTGAACTCGAAAGTAAAATTCTTGCGTACGCCGATCTGGTTAAGGTCATCCAGCCTATTGATCTCCGTGACAAAATTGCAGCCCGACTCATCGCGGCAGCTATCGGTTATGCCGAGCAATTAAACGAACCCGTTATAAAAAAGAATAAAATGAAAAAGGATAAGAAATCCAACAAGGAAAAGAAAGAAAAAAGGGATAAGAAGAATTCCCTGAAAAAGAAAAAGTCCACAGCAACTGACAAGAAGAAAAAGAGTGGTAAAAAAGGGGCAAAAGGTGCCATGAAAAAGAAACAAAACAATAAACCTGACAAGAAGAAGTCGAAGGGCAAGAAGAAAAAGTAAACCAGACTTACCTAAAAACAAGCTGATGTCAAGACCCAAATTCGCAGACCTGCACTGCCATCCTGCTGTACGCCCATGGCTAAACGGAGCTAATACTATCTGGGAGGCCTACTCCTATACTGGCAAGAAGAACAAGATGGTCAAGGTGATTGAAGCCCAGCGTCTTGGGAAGCGTGGTGCGATGTACGACCAGGCCGGATTTCCAAAGCTCCATGCGGGAGGTACGCGTATCGTATTTGCCGCCATGTATCCAATGGAAAAAGGATTTCTCCTTAAAAACCATTTTATCGGAGATGACTCCGGGCCCGTATCGGGCAATAAAAAAGTGGTAAATGAAAACCGGACTATTCTTCTGAGTCTTTTTACAAAATACCCGTTCAAGCGTCTGGTTAAAATGAGCCAGGAGGAATATTGGGACTCTTTTCTGGAAGAATACAGGAAGTATCTGGCAGAAAGTGGCAATGTAAATTCACCATACGGAAAAGGCAGTGCAAAGGAAATTGAGATCCTGATGAATGAGCCGGTATTTAAATTAAATGGACTCCTCAGTTTTGATCCCAAAGGCACATACGTACTTGCCGATAAAATAAATCCCCCGGCCAGTATTCTGAAAAAACAGGTCATGACAATTCTCACGATGGAGGGGATGGGCATCCTGACACAGACTGCACATGCAAATGGACAGTTTAATCCACCGAAGGTCCGCTCACAAGGGGCAATTTTTAAGAAGATTAAATTTATTAAAGAAAAGACCCCGGTGTTTTTCATCACCTTTTGCCACCATTTTGATAATGGTGTCTGCGGGCACGCACGGTCCATTCCATGCAAGTCCAAAATCCTCGGACTCAATCAGGAGAAGCGCATTAACAAGGGATTTAACAAAAAGGGATTCAACGCATTGCAAGCGCTTTTATCTGTTGAAAAAGACAGTGGAGGGGTGTGGCGCCGACGCAAAGGATTCGGTAGGCGCATCTATATCGATATGAAGCACATGAGTCTGGCAGGTAGAAAAACATTGATCAAACTTGTCAAAAACTACAATGCCAATAATCCCGACAACATCCCGCTGATCGCAAGTCACAGTGGATATACCGGTCTGAGCATAGCAGGTCTCGCAAAGGGCATCAAGCCCAAGGCGCGCAAATCTGTGCGTGAAAGAGACAAAACACAGGTCTACACGCGTAAGTCTCCGCATTTCACCAGGCCTGTGCGCTATAACAAGTGGAGTATCAATCTCGCCAGTGAAGAGATCGTTGCTATCGTGGAAAGTGACGGGCTTATAGGGCTGAGCCTCGAGCAAAACATCCTTGGTGTGGGCTTTAGCGATAAAATGAAAAAAGCTACTCAGGCTGATTATACACACCTCATTGTCAGCCACTTGTGCATGATGGCAAAGGCCTCGGGATCTTCGGGCTTCTGGAAGCACATCGCTATCGGCTCTGACTTTGACGGATTGATCAATCCGGTTGACGGGTATCCCGCCTCACTGTTCTTTGTGCGTATGCGTCTCGATATTCTGGACATGTTCAACAAGCTGACAGATGCCGCAAGAGATGATTTCTTTCTCCCTTCAATCGCAGAAGGTAAGCGCGCAATTGTTAGTGTCATTGATGACTTTTGTTTCAACAATGCCGAGCGTTTTGTGCTCAAATACTTCAACCATGAGAAAATGCCGGATGTCAAAGCAGTCTTTCGACAGGTTTTTTCGGTATAATGGATCGTATTTCTCTAAGCCGTTTGTCGAATTCGGTAATACTTTGGTGAGTGCGTAGCACTTTGGTGTTTGGCCAATACCTGTGTACACCATAGGCAGAGGGCAATTTATCGGGCAACCCGCAGAGTGAGAGAGCCAGACTCTGCGGAGTCTGAGAAATTCCATCACGAAAAATGAAAACCCAGCATGGGTTACTAATTCCTCCTATCTTACACAATACAGGTAAGAAGGGGGGATCAACACTGCATACTATTGACTTGAATGCTTAAACTACACATATGAGACCCTTTGCTCAATTCGCAGTGCTCACAGCAGGAGTATGCCTCGCGGTATTCTTCGGATCCTGCAACAACTGTAAGCCTGAGTTT
>QMOR01000276.1 GCA_003648285.1 Bacteroidota bacterium | reverse complement strand
GATTTGAATATGTTGGCAAAAGGCGTCTCTCCCGATTATTCTGATAATGTGCGCATCACCTCAATAAGGCATGGACTGAAAATATTTAGAGAAAACCCGATTTTTGGCGTCGGGGCAGGAGACATCTCTGACGTGATAAAAGAAGTATATGCCACAGATACCCCCATGGTGCCTGATGACCGAAAATATGACCCGATAAGTCAGTTTGTATATTGGTTGGCGACATATGGCTTGTTAGGGACGATCCTCATTGGCGGGTTATTGCTGTTTCCATTAAAAATATATGGAAGGCGCTCATATATGCTCTGGGGCATCTACACGATCACAGCATTTAGTTTTATCGGAGAAACACCTTTTCAGTGGCAATTGGGAAGGGCCATATTTTTAGTTCTCTTGACAATAGTGTTGCGCGCGGAGTATTTAAAATCAAATAAAAAATCCGACGCGCAATTACAATTTGACACTAGCGAAGAAAGTTAATTTAATCCTGAATTACCTTGATGCGCGCCGTAGTATCCACACCACTCAGAACCTCGATCATGATACCATCTGAAAGTCCCGTCTCAACCATGCGTTTGACAAACTCCTGATCTCCTGTCTCTATCTCCACCCATGTCGAGTCATCTTTTATTATTAAATCCCGCTCATTGATCGCAAGGACATTTTCTTTCTCTTGGAGAATGATGTCTCCGCTGGCACTGTAACCCGCCCGGAGAAACACACCTGTTGTCTGTTGGATCGCGGCAATTACCTCAAACTTGACTGTACCTTCCTCAAGAATCCCCTTTGGAGAAATATGTTCCAGAACGGCATCAAATTTTTCATCTTCAATGGCACCGACAGTGAGTTGTAAGGACATTCCCTCCTTGAGCTTACCAACTTCTGACTCATCGACCTTACCCTCAAAAATCAATTCATTCATGTCGGCTACAATCGCAATACTTGTTCCCTCATTGAAGTTGTTGCGTTCGATAACCGATGAGCCCTCTTCAAGTGGAATGTCCAGGATCATGCCAGTAAGTGTCGAAGTCACAATGTTAGAAACTTGTTTGGAATTGCTGGTAGCCCCTTCGCGAAGCAGTTGCAAATTGTTTTGTGCCGCTGTCAGTTCTTCCTTGCGGATGTCCACCTCTGATTCAAATATTTTTAATTGTCCGGTAGATGTGATCTGAACATTTTCATATGTGGTTTTTGCTACTTGCAAGTCGAGAGAATAGCGATGGTACTCCTGCTCAGAAATGATGCCATCATCGAGTAATACTTTTTGTCTTTCAAATTCGCGTTTCGCATTCTCATAGCGACCTTTCGCAGCATCCACATCGAGATTTTTATTGTGCACTTCTTTTTGCCTCTTTAGTTCGCGCTCAGCTTCCCTCAACCTGATACGCGAGAGTTCGACACTAGATTGTGCCGAATTGATATTTACCTGGCTTGGAATAAGTTTTATCCTGGCAATTTGCTGACCTTTTTCCACCATGTCACCAGCCTGTACAAACAACTTATCTATCACACCTGATACTTGTGGCTTGATCAATACCTCTTTGCGGGGTTTGATCGAACCTGTTGCCACCGTTTTTTTAATGATATCGGTGTATTCCGCCTTGGTTGTTTCGTAAACATTGGGATCCTCCTGGCTCTTCTCGTAGAAATAATATCCCAGTGCAATTGAAAGAACCGCCAGTACGACAACCGCTGTAATCAAACATCCTTTTTTCATAATGTAACGTGATTTCTTATTCGTCTTTTAATGCTTTGACAGGATTAATCCGTGACGCCTGCAACGCCGGCATCAGGCCTGTTAAAGCACCTGCAATGATTAAAATAATAAGGGCTCCAAGTCCAACTCTGACATCAACTTCGGGATTGGCAAAAAACTCCCCGCCCTCTCCTACTGCTTTACCCATCAACAAAATAATTCCAGTGCTCAGTAGCAGCCCCAGGTATCCTGCAATCGTGGTAATGAATACTGATTCCAATAATACAAGACTTACGATGGATCCCGGTGTAGCGCCCAATGCCTTGCGGATTCCGATTTCCTTCGTCCGTTCTTTCACAACAATGAGCATGATATTTCCAACGCCAATAATGCCAGCTATCAGGCTACCGATTCCGACTACCCAGGTAATAAATGATATGCCTTTAAATAATCCCTGCACCTCTTCAAACTCCTTCTCGAGATTAAACGAACGTATCCCCTGCTCATCCTCGGGATGCACCTTATGTCTTTCACGAAGCATTGCCAGCAGTGGAATTTCGACTTCAGAAACGCGCACATCACTATACATGGAGCAGACAAACCATCCGATCCGGTTGGGTTGATTCGTCACTTGTTGCGCAGTCGTGAGCGGCATGAAAATCGATTGTACATCATCGTCATCATTGCCGCCTTTTGCATTGGATTTGAATACGCCCACTATCAGGTATTCGGCACCGTTTATTGTGAGGTATTCACCGATGGTTTCTTCATCCTCGTCAAACAACACCTCTTCAACCCGACTTCCAATACAGATCACTTTTCTCCGCTGATCAAGGTCGTACTGATTTATGAATCTGCCTTTTGCAACATCGAGTGGCTCCAGTTTGAAGAGGTCTGGTGTCTCGCCTCTGACGTCAAAAGCTCCGCTGTTTTCCTTGCGGACGATTTCACCGGACGTTACCCAGATACGAGGTGCGAGGTATTCGATTTTATCTCCAAAATTTGTTGTGATAGCCCGGATGTCATCCTCCGTCAGACGTGGACGCCGACCGGGTTGTAACCCCATATATGGCTTGGCCGTGCGCTGTGGCCATACGTACAGTGCATTGGTAGCGCGATTGCCGAATGACCCCATGACACCATTTTCGAGCCCTTTGCCGGCACCCATGAGAAATACCAGCATGAAGATCCCCCAAAACACGCCAAGGGCTGTCAGGAATGTCCGCAGCTTGTGCTTCCTGATGGTGTCAAATATCTCCTGCCATTTATCGCGATCAAACATATCTATAATCCTATCACCTATTATTATCCTATCATCTTCTATAATCCTATCACCTATTATTATCCTATCATCTTCTATAATTCTATCACCCCTTCGGGGTTTTTATATTTTATTTACACCACACTTTCTCATTCATCCAAAATTCAAAATTTCTAACTCCCCACCTCCATGGAATTTTATTTGGTTGTTTTTACATTTTGAATTTTACGGTTTTACATTTTACCTTTCAACCCTACACGTCCTTCATAGCAATCACCGGGTGCACCTTGACTGCTTGCAACGCCGGCAAAAGACCTGCCAATGCACCACATACAACAAGCATCACAAGGGCTATCATGACAGTCGAAAATCGCACCTCGGGATTGTAAAAGAATTCTACTTCTATATTATTTGAAATCATTAAATAATTTAGGCCATAAACGAGCCCAAAACCCATCAGCAATCCCATATATCCAGCTACAGCTGTAATGAAAACTGACTCCTGCATCACCATTGCGATAATCGACCCTGGCGTGGCGCCCAGTGCCTTTCGGATCCCAATTTCTCTCGTGCGATCTTTTACTACAATGAGCATAATATTGCTGACACCAATCATTCCAGCGATGATACTTCCGATGCCGACAAACCAAATAAATCCCTGTATAAAATTCATCACCATCTTGAATTCGGCGTAGTCTTCAAGACCATTGTTCAGATAAATGGCCTGATCATCATTGATTGAAAATTTATGGATAGAAGCCATTTGGGCGCGCACATGTTGTTCGATTTTTTGCGACTCCTCCAGATCTGCATCCCCCACCGTCATCATCAGTTGGTGGATGCGATCCTCCCCTTCATATACCTTTTGACATGTCGAAATCGGGATGTATATCATCTGCACTTCCCGTTCATTCCCCGTGTCGTCAAATACACCTACGATTTGATATTCGAGGTCTTTAATTTTGATGTATGTGCCCAGAACAATTTCGTCTTCATCAAAAAAGGACTCTCTGACGTCTTTGCCAATAATGCAGACTTTGCGATACTGGTCGATATCGTTTTGATTGATAAATCGCCCCTCGGGCATAAGTGTGTTTTCAAGCACCTGGTGGTCAGGATGCACACACCTTACAGAATAAGAAAGGCTTTTGTGTTTCCGGGTTATCACGATATCACCGCGCAGATAGTATCGGCCTGTGACATGATCGATGCCTGGTATGTCATTCTTGAGCATCTCGTAATCTGCATTTGAAAAATTGATCCGGCGGCCAGGTGGTAAGCCATTATGCTCTACCGAGGTCATGCCCCTGTACATCCAGATACTATTGATGGCGTCATCGCCGAAATTTTCAACCACACTATTTTCTAAACCGGACCCTGCCCCCAGAAGAATGATGAGCATGAAAATGCCCCACCACACGCTGAGCGCAGTCAGAAATGTCCTGAGCTTGTGACGACGCATGGTGTCAAATATCTCTTCCCACTTATCGACGTCAATAAGTCGCATGCTGCGCTACAGTTTGTTGAGTGTCAATGAGGCCGTCAGTAATGTGAATCGTACGAGAAGCCATTTCGGAAATATCGTGTTCATGAGTGACGACGAGCACCGTGATACCCTCTTCGTTGATCTCGCGAAACAAGCGCATTACGTCGCGGGATGTCACCGAATCCAGAGCTCCAGTCGGCTCATCGGCAAGGATCACCTTGGGCTGGCTGATCAGTGCCCGTGCAATTGCCACACGCTGTTGCTGCCCTCCCGACATCTGTGTCGGATGGTGATGGCTCCAATCGCTGAGTCCTACTTTTTCCAGATATTCTTCGGCTTTTTTAAGACGTTCCTGCCGTGGCACCTTTTGGTAATACAGTGGAAGGGCCACATTCTCAAGTGCTGTTTTGAACGAAAGCAAATTAAATGACTGAAAGACGAAGCCGATGAATTGATTGCGATAGATTGCCGCTTGTTTTTGCGACAAGTTCTTCATCAGGGTATTGTCCAGGATGTATTCACCATCATCGTAATCATCCAGAATGCCCAGAATATTGAGCAATGTGGATTTTCCCGACCCGGAAGAGCCCATGATTGCCACAAATTCGCCGGCATCCACGTTAAGGTCGATGCCTTTGAGTACCTCGAGACGATTAAAGTCAGTCTCGTACGCCTTTTTAAGTTGCTTGAGTTGGATCATTGCTATGTATACGACGTGACG
>QMOR01000275.1 GCA_003648285.1 Bacteroidota bacterium | reverse complement strand
TCTCTACGTGATACACGATGAGGTTTTGACGTTCGTTATCAGTAATATTGGGATCTCCATAAAACGATACGGTATCGGTAATCCCGTCAAAACGTCCCCGCCCTGAAGTCACAAGAGTATACTCACTGCCTTGAGATCCTGTGCGCAATCTCGTGAGGAACATATGGATATCAGCTTCCTGTCTGTCTCTGACAAAATTGACATAATTCATCACTGTGCGCACATGCTCGAAGTAGCAATGTGTTTTACAATCAAGGAAAACATTAGGGGCATCAAGTCTCAGCGTATCCTGACTATCGGCATTAGATATACCAAGCCACAGCATGAGGCTTAAGACGATCCAAACACGTGTCTGGCGGTAGTGCATAATAAGGTTTCGACTTAGTACATAGATATGACTTATTCCGTTAAGAATAACACACAATTTGTACATGGTATACAGGGATGCGTAAACTTACCACCAGAGATAGTAATTGGCAAATCCACATTATCCAAAAGCAAAGAACCATTTAGATTTATTATTTTGAGCGCCGTTTAAAAAAATGTCCATTTAACAAAAATTATGACTGATCTCGATATCGCACGTTCGGTAACACCGAAGCCCATAGAAGAAATTGCAGCGCAGCTGGGAATACCAGAGTCCATGCTTGAAAAATATGGAAACGACAAGGCAAAATTACCGCTTGATCTGATCGATCTGGATAAGGCAAGTAAGTCAAAACTGATATTGGTAACTGCCATCTCGCCTACTCCGGCGGGTGAGGGAAAGACAACTGTGTCCATTGGATTGACGCAAGCGATGCAACGCATAGGCAAGAAGACTACTGTAGTGCTGCGCGAGCCATCACTGGGCCCTGTATTTGGTATCAAGGGTGGTGCTGCCGGAGGTGGGTATTCACAGGTACTCCCGATGGAGTCAATCAATCTCCATTTTACAGGTGATTTTGCTGCGGTCGAAAAAGCACATAATCTGCTTGCGGCTCTGATCGATAACAACCTGCAAAACAAGCACCATTCATTGGGAATAGATCCGAGGACGGTACTCTGGAAGCGAGTGATGGATATGAACGACCGCGCCTTGCGCGATATGGTGATTGGCCTGGGAGGCACTGGAAGTGGTGTGCCACGTGAGTCTGGATTTGATATCACCGCAGCATCTGAAATCATGGCGATTCTGTGCCTGTCAAATGATCTTGCCGATCTCAAAAAACGCTTGGGAAGCATTTTTGTTGGATTTACGCACGAGCGCAAGCCTATCTATGCACGTGACCTGAAGGCACATGGCGCCATGGCCGCATTATTGAAAGATACTGTCAAACCAAACCTGGTTCAGACACTGGAAGGGACTCCGGCGATCATTCACGGTGGACCGTTTGCAAACATTGCGCAGGGTACCAACACTGTGATTGCCACACGCATGGGACTATCCCTGTCTGACTACGTGGTCACTGAGGCTGGATTCGGATGTGATCTCGGTGCTGAGAAGTTTCTCGACATCAAATGTGTAAGCGCAGGACTCAAACCGAGCGCAGTAACAATAGTCGCTACCATTCGCGCACTAAAATATCATGGTGGAGTCGGTCTCAAAGACCTGCTGCAAGCTGATCCAGAAGCCGTCAAAAGAGGCCTGCCAAACCTTGAAAAGCACCTCGAAAACGTAAAACAATTCAGCCTGACTCCAATCGTGGCCGTCAACCGATTTACAAGTGATACGGACGAAGAAGTTGCGGTCGTTGTCGCCAGATGCAAAGAACTGGGTGTCACAGCTATCCCAATTACGATCTGGGCTGATGGAGGTGCCGGAGCGATTGAGCTGGCTGAGGCAGTTGTGCAAGCTATTGAGGATCACGACGGCAGTTTCACCCCTATCTATGACTGGAATTCGCCTGTGAAAGACAAGATTGAAGCCATTGCAACAAAAATCTATGGTGCCGACGGTGTAGATTATGTCGGAACGGCCAATCGCGATCTGCGCCGCATCGCCAATCTCGGACTCGAACACCTGCCGATCTGCATCGCGAAGACACAAAAATCGCTATCGGACGATCCGAAACGCATTGGACGGCCCACCGGATTCAGGATTACGGTTCGTGAAATTGAAATAGCGGCTGGCGCCGGCTTTTTAGTGCCTATCACAGGTAATATGATGCGCATGCCAGGGCTGCCTTCTGTCCCTGCGGCTGAGCTGATTGACATCGATGACGACGGGAATATCACGGGACTCTTTTGAGGTATTGAGAATCTTACCATATGGAGCACGATCACGGCATTCGTCAAGTCAGACTGACACGATACAGCGAAGACGGGCTTGTTGACACTACCGACTATGCCTCTGAGGAAGAACCACTCGAATTAGTGGTGGAGTACGGACCGATTGACGACCGCAACCGGTTCACACTCGCCATCACGATGCGCACCCCGGGCAATGATGCGTTTCTGTTGCGTGGATTCCTTTTGACAGAGGGCATCGTCGAAACGCCGGAAGACATTCAATCTTGTAAGAGAACCGTAACTGGCCCGGCAGGACATCAATCGATCACCGCGGCGCTCTCACCAGGTGTTGTTTTTTCTCCCGAAAAGCAACAAAGGCATTTTTACACAACATCGAGTTGTGGCGTGTGTGGCAAGACCTCTATCGACATGGTGCGTCAGGTCACTTCGTTTCGACCAGTTCCGAACCAACCCTCGATTTCTGCCAAAATACTCTACAGTATGTCCCGCGTGATGCTTGACAAACAGTTTATGTTTCAAAAAACGGGAGGAATTCATGCCGCAGGATTGTTTGATTCCACGGGTAAATTGCTCGCGGTCCAGGAGGATGTTGGCAGACACAATGCCGTTGACAAATTGATTGGTACCGCAATGACGAAAATGAAGCTCCCTCTCAACAAGCACGTCTTGATGGTCTCAGGCAGAGCTGGATTTGAATTAGTGCAGAAGGCCTCTGTCTCAGGGATTGCATTATTCGCTGCAGTCGGCGCGCCAAGTTCACTTGCCATTGAGCTTGCGGAAGAAAGTGGTATGACTCTCATCGGATTCCTCAAGGACAAAGGGTTTAATATTTATACCCATCCCGGACGCATTGTGGCAGACTAGCGCTTTATGATTTAGTCTCTTTTTTCAGAACCTCTGACTGCTCTCCAAAATAGGCCGCAAACTGTTGCATAGCGCCTGCCAGTTTTTCATTGCCGGTCGCCCGGACGTACGTGTCAGCAAGTGCCCTCAGCGTATTGTAAAAAAAACGATCCATCTCATTTACCTGCATTTCCTTCGTCCAAAGATCGATCTTCAGTGTATCTTTTTGCTCAACATCGAACAGGGACAAGAGAATTGCCTTTGCTTCAGATTTAGAGTCAGGCCCTTTGTCAGAAGCGGACCATGTGATTTTTGAGGGAATCTTATCTGAATCCAGGGTAACGTTGATCCGTATTTCTGATATGTCTTCTGCCATAGTAATTTCTGATTTTTGGAAGTCAAAAGTACACCTCCGGTTAATATGAGCCTCTCAGACTGGATGCCTATTCGTATGCAAAAGGAAGAACCTTCTTATCCTTTATTACAGAAAGTGTCATCAAGGTTTTCAACCGCTCAATTTGCTCAATCTGGGAAAGCGTTTTAAAAAGCAATTTTTCGTACGAGGCGAGATCCTTACAAATGATCTTCAAGAGAAAATCCGCATCACCAGTAATGATATAGCACTCCGAAATCTCATTGATTTCTTCAATTTGCTTCATAAAATTCTCAAGGGCATTTTCTTTCTGCCATGCGAGTGACACGAGTACAAATGTTCTGACCTGAAGGCCGAGTGCCTCAGGATTAACCTTGGCGTGATAACTCTCGATCACTCCATTGTTCTCCAGCTTCTTGACACGCTCGAGCGTTGGTGCAGGTGATAAGCCGATGCGCTTCGAAAGCTCAAGGTTTGTGATCTTGCTGTTCTCCTGCAGAATATGCAGAATGCGCGAATCCAGTTTGTCTATTTTTTCTGCCATAGCGGGTTTAAGTTGAATTTATGCTCCACAAAGATAAGGAGGAACACAATAGCATGATAGGCTTAGAAAAATCGGGTTTACAATCAATTATGGGAACACACCCATGCGAATATAGTCATTGGCTATTTTATTAAGTGCACTTACAAAAGCAGCGGTACGCAAATCTTCTACTGACTTCTTGCGCTTCCACACCTCGCGAATCTCAGCATATGCGGTAGACATCGTATCATCGAGTCCTGATCGTACAAGATCAACCTCATCAGCCCCTTTGGTCAGGAAAGCCCTGTCCTTTTTGCTTACTTTGTTTCCTGTATGCTCCTCTATCTGATCCAGAATTCCGGAATAAGTCTCCTTGCGATACCTCTTTTCGATCCGACCAAACCTTTGATGTGAAAGATTTTTCAACCACTCGAAATATGATACCGTGACGCCACCAGCATTAATGTACATATCCGGGATAATCACAACTCCTTTTTTACGCAAAATGCTCTCCGCATCGGCAGTAACAGGACCATTTGCAGCTTCCGCAATGACTTTGGCTTTTACCTGTTTTGCATTCCCAACATGAATCTGACTTTCCAAAGCAGCAGGTATTAACAC
Organism: Bacteroidota bacterium; assembly: GCA_003648285.1. GTDB lineage: Bacteria > Bacteroidota > Bacteroidia > Chitinophagales > Saprospiraceae > B8-G4. The sequence continues at coordinate 585 of QMOR01000275.1, read as the reverse complement.
ATCGCATTTTAAGCCAACCCAGTCTTTCGGGTTATCCAGTGTGACACTGCCGGGATAGCCGAGTATTGATCCCCGGTCTTTTCTGAACTTCAACAGTTTCTCAATATCGATGCCATCTGGATTGTAGATTGTCCCCTCCATTTCAGCCACTCCCACGATGATAGCATCACCTTCATTCTGTGAAATAAGTCCGGTGAAAGAACCCACATTTCCCAGTCCTTGAATGACCAAGGTCTTTCCAGCTATTCCCGGTGTCATACCGAGCGCCTTCACATCATCCTTATGCGAGAAAAATTCCCGCATCCCGTAATACACACCGCGTCCTGTTGCCTCAGTTCTCCCTTGAATCCCGTGTTGTGCCACAGGCTTTCCTGTCACGCAAGCAGGTCCGTCTATCTCGCCATGATTAAATGTCATGTATGTATCCATGATCCAGGCCATCTCACGCGAGCTGGTTCCATAATCGGGAGCTGGCACATCTACTCCAGGACCGATAAATCCCTTGCGGATCAGCTCTGTCGTATACCTCCTTGTGATCTTTTCCATTTGCGACGGCGTCAGGGACCGGGGACTTACTTTGACCCC
>QMOR01000274.1 GCA_003648285.1 Bacteroidota bacterium | reverse complement strand
TGGTTGCGATGAAGAGGCCATGAGACTGGCGAATTTGCTCAAATTTGAGGTCCCAAAATCTGGGAGGAAGGTGCGCGTGCACTTTCACAAGGATTTGCATATCCATTTTCGACTACCGAAGAAGAAGCCGAAGCATCAGAAGCTTCAGATGAGCTATCAGTATACAACGTCTGCTCCGAAAGCAAAGACGGGGAAGGGAAAATCTGGTGGTAGTTATGGATATACCATTACGGTTGGCTAGGATAAAGGCAATGTTTTTTCTGACGGCCAATTAATGGTATGCGCAATTAGGGTATATCACTGAAAGACTCCAGCAGGTCATCCGTCCAAGTAGTGATGGATTTGGTCTAATGAGTCCGGATACCACTTCACAGTGCATATTTTTACATTTCGTGCGTTGTACATAGAGATATGTCGCGCATGGACAAACCGATGAGACGCATATATTCTTTTCTGAGAAAAGGGTACATTTGCGCGCTCATAAACTAAACACAATTTAGTATGAAAACGAAAACATTATTTCTATCCGTAGCGGTTGCTATCATTGGATTGTTGGGTTGCTATCCAGGTAGTGTGACAGTCTCAGAGTTGGACACTGTACTTACCATTTATGAGCACGAAGAGGATTTTAGCAAATTTAAGACTTACCATATGCCAGATACGATCATCGCGATTGGAGATGAGGACGGTGAATCTAATAACAAGTATGACAGACAGATGCTGGATCAGATAAGAACAAATCTGGACGCTCTCGGATACCAAAGTATAGATACTATTGACGCTGATATCGTCATTCTCGTCGAAAAATCAAACAGTGAATTACTGGTAGGATGGAGTCCATGTTGCTGGTGTGGATACTGGTGCTGGTACCCGGGATGGGGCTGGGGTGGATATAATCCATATTATCCGGGTGGTGGAGTTGTATACTCATATCCAATCGGGACCCTTTTTATCAGCATGTTTGATAATACGGGAACTGAAATGCCTATGACTGTAATGTCACCATGGGCAGCATCCATTAATGGACTTATCAGCGGATCCGATGCTCAGATCCTCGACAGAATCGATCGTGCGATTGATCAGTCTTTTGCGCAATCACCTTATTTAGGGACCAACTAGGGAAATAACCTACACTAACTTGGATACTATTATGAAAAAGATACTTACAATCTCAGCATGCCTCCTGTTTTCGGTTGCCGTCTTCGGACAGTACAAAGGAGGCTTATGGTCATATACATATGATATTTCCTTCAGTACCGGAGAAACCAGTGATTTCATTGGAGCAACCAGTTTCAGAGGCATGTCAATCGCCGGTTCTGGATTTGTTACCGATAAAATTGCATTAGGTGGTTCTTTTGGATGGACGACGTTTTACGAAAAAACGGCCAAAGTCGAAGAGTTCGATTTCATAGATGATGATGGAGATAGGGTCACCGGAGCACTTGCGGGTACGCAATACCGGTATATCAATTCTTTCCCGATACTTTTTACTGCCAAATGGTATAACAAAAATCCTGTGTTTGAGACGGTTTCCTTCTTTGCCGGACTGGGTGCGGGAACAAGCATTATAAAGCGACGGATAGAGGTCGGTGTCATCGCCATAGATGAGACGAAATGGCACTTTACTGTAGCACCAGAATTCGGTCTTGTCTATGGAGTGGGAGAAGGGGTCAAAGCGTATTTATCAGGCCAGTACTTCTATTCACTTAAGACAAATGAGACACCGTCACATAGTCAGTTTACGCTGCACATAGGTCTGGCGTCGACATTTTAGTATACCCACGGATAGCGAGTATCCTGATAACACACATCACTATGAAACCTACTAACTACAGACGCCCACGGCTATTTGCTGTGGCTGGCATAATGATAGCTCTATTGTGTCTCCCAACGACATCTCTGGATGCACAACCGCAGGGATACACCGGCTTTGAGATTGCGCCGATGGTTGGATATATGTTTGGCGGCAGACTCCGTGGCTATAATGGCGAATTGAATCTATCCGATGAATTCACCTATGGAGTCAGATTGTCGAAGGCCCTTAATTATGGGACTGCGATTGAGTTCAGTTGGAGTAGTATGCAATCAGAAGCAACATTGCAAAGCTTTTATGGATCACAAGCTGAAAGATTTGACATGGCAGTCAATTACTTTCTGATTGGCGTTTCTCAGGCTTGGGAAGGTAGCGACGAGGTCCAACCATTTGGTATCATGGGCATTGGTACTTCTATTTTCAGCGCGAAAGGAAATGAAACGCTCGCCTCGGGCGATGAGTGGTTTTTGGCTGCTGAATTTGGGTTAGGCGTTAAAGTTCATGTCAACGACTTGATTAGCTTTCGATTCCAGGGACGATTTCTATTGCCCATGATGTGGGGCGGTGGGAGCCTTTGGTGCGGCACAGGCGGCTGCGGAGGTGGATACTATGCTACATCGGCTATCCTGCAGGGAGATTTGACCGGGGGACTCGTTCTTAAGTTTTAGGTAGATATCACCGCTCTGAAGGACGGTGATATAAGAACGTTGCTATAAGATTAGTGCTATTAAGACGGCGCTATCATCTACTGTAAATTCTTGTAAAAGGCTTCGACTTACAGACCAACGACAATCAATAACGCCAAGACGCGAGATCTGCTCCCTTCGGAGCGCGCGACTGAACCTCTTTTGCCCATTTCTGAATAAAATACCGGTGATACCTCAATCGTGAAATCGCATTTGGTTGTGTGTGATCACCATTCCAGCAGTGCTCCGCCCGATCGCCGTAGTCGACTTCGCCGTTGTAATACGGATCAGACGTTGATTCCAGAAATTCTTCAGTGAGATAGACGGCATTATTGAGATAATAGTTGTCCATGTCACCACAGTATAAGTGCAACTTACCCTCGAGTTTTGGGCCCAGTACGTCCCAATTCGTTTTCATGATGTGTGCCAGGTCGTAGTTTTCCTTCCAATAATCAGCTACCTCGTGATTGATTTCTCCAGTGTACTTATCCCAGATGCGCATCGGGTAGCCATCATCACCGACGGGAGAATACACAGCCTCCCAGATATCCCATTGCTGACCTGACCTGCTTTTCGTCCCAAGGGCCAGTTCCCGCATATTATTCTCACGCATCGTACTGCTCACATTACCCAGGTAGTCACGATGTGCCGGCCTTTCAGTTTTTTTAAATTCACCATCTATATAGTAGGCGTTTTTGTCTTTATACAGATCTACGAGGCAATATGCCCGAAAGTCTATCGGATCCGGACATGCAGCATAACATCCGTTATATTCATCAGGATACTTCACCTGAACTGCCAGTGCTTCCCAACCTCCAGTCGATCCTCCATATGTAAATCTGGACCACCCCTCACCAATCCCTCGAAATTGCTCTTCTATATAAGGGAGCAGCTCGTACGTGATCGCGTCCCCGTATGGACCAACATTCTCACTATTCACAGCATATGAGTCATCATAAAACGGTGTGGCATGCTGGACCAGCACAGCAAGAACCCTTGGAAAATCCGGTCCGGTCCAGAGCTTATAAAAGTCATATGCTTCCTGCTGCACGATCAGGTTATAGCCGTCGAGGTCAAATCTTGCACTATAGACCGGCTTGAGATCAGGATCTGGCGGGACTGTACGAAAACCACCAAAATCCTTTGGAAAGTGACCATGCATCAGTGCCAGAGGATATTTCACGTCCGGATGCTCATCATATCCCTCAGGTAGCAACACATGCGCACCCAGATAGATCGGCCGGCCCCAGAACTTACTGAGAAGCTCACTTTTCATTTTGATATGCTTGATATACTTCGTGTCCTCTGGAGGCACGACTTGAGGTATCTCATTATCGAGATGCATGATTTTAAGCGATTTCTTCCGGGAATCAAACGACAGCTTTTCCGGCGTGCTATATCGGTTTCCCGGTACGCGATTCCATTGCTGCCCTTCTCCCCTATCCATCGGCATGACAACAGTGTGGCCGTCTCCACGATTAAATACTTCGTACTTGTGAAAAAGGGCCTGAACGGTATAGTCCCCCGGAGGCACGTCCACGAGACGCTCAATCGGATACCCGAACGCCTGACTACCAATTGTAATATTGTCCCCTGGTGATGCCCCTTCGACATCTATGCCAAATATCAACTGTGTACCGGGTCCGTCATTGATTTGAAACCTGGGTTCGGCAGAGTCATCCCGTGACAACATGACAAACATGCGCCCATTTACTTCTGTTTCGGTTAAATCAGTTGGAATCTGCACCACAAGACCTTGTGCGGCCATTTCGATAACTATCATGGATGCGACAAGCACAGCAATGATTCCCTTGACACATCGGTTTTGAAAGTGGTATAGAATTCTCTGCATAATCTGGTTTTAAGTCTGTATCAAGTTAGCAAAAGAAAAATTGGCACAGGGCCAACCATTTTACCATCCAAATGGGATGTTAACAACTACCTAACGGTCGTCACAAAGACAGCTATCATCCGCCCACTAAGTACTTTTGTAATCATGACCAGACTGGCCGTTATCTATGTATTTCTGATGATGTCTCTCAACGCGTTTTCAAACGGCGTACCTGAGACATTTGTCATGAAAACAGATGCCATCATAACGCTTGACGGGGTGCTGGACGAGGAGGTTTGGCAGCAGGCTACAGCTACAACGGATTTCTGGCAATATTTCCCTACCGACTCGGTCATATCACAGTACAGGACCGAAGTGTACATGGTGTACACAGAGGACAAACTCTATATCGCGGCAAAATGCTACGCTCCCGGTAAAGATTATATCATACCATCGCTCAAACGAGATTATCGCGCTGGTGGAAACGACAACATTACATTTCTGTTTGATCCCTTTAATGATGGCTCAAACGCCTTCGTATTTGGCATGAATCCGTACGGTGTACGCAGGGAAGCACTTATCACTGAGGGAGGAGCAAACTTTGACAATTGGAAATCCGCCTGGGACAATAAATGGGATGGTGAGGCAAAGATTTACGATGAGTACTGGACCCTGGAAATAGCTATTCCCTTCAAAACACTTCGGTTCAATTCGGGCTCCCAAAACTGGCGATTTAATTGTTACCGGTTTGACACACAGTCAAATGAGATCATGAGCTGGGTCCAGATACCACGAAATCAGTTAATCATGAATCTTGCGTTCATGGGAAATATGAAATGGGAAGAGCCACTGAAAAAATCGGG
>QMOR01000273.1 GCA_003648285.1 Bacteroidota bacterium | reverse complement strand
GAAACCCATTCCCATGAATATTCACGATCTCGATATTCTCATCCTTGCGCAGATACTTCCGCAGCTTGGTCACGAAGACATCCATTGACCGGGCTGTGAAGTAATTGTCCTCACCCCAGATCTTGGTGAGCGCTTCCGATCGCGTCAGAACATCGTTTTTATAAATGCAGAACAAGCGGAGCAGGTGCGCCTCCTTTGGTGAGAGTTTTTCTCTGTGTTGCCCCTCTCCGTCGCTATATGTCAGTACGCGCAAAGGGTAGTTGAAGTGAAACTTGCCGAGCTCAAACTCCTTGACTTCCTCCAGGGGATTTGTCTGTTTCTGACTGCGCCTGAGGATCGCCTGAATTCTGAGCAGTAACTCCTCGGAGTTGAATGGCTTGGCGATATAGTCATCGGCTCCGATCTTGAATCCCTCCAGGACATCTTCTTTCAGGTTCTTGGCAGTCAGGAAGATGATAGGCGTCTCGGTATCTTTCTCACGAATCTCGGCTGCAAGTGTGAATCCATCCTTCTTCGGCATCATGACATCAAATATGCAGAGGTCGAAGCTATCTCGGTGAAAGCTCGTCAGGCCTTCCTCACCATCTATCGCGAGGGTGATGTCAAAGTCGTGCATTTCCAGATAAGACTTCAAAACATCCCCGAAGTTTTGATCGTCTTCCACCAAAAGAATTTTGTTATTCGTCATGAGTCCTGTGTTTCGTCTTGTGATTTATGCCGCATTACTGTTTGGGCCATTAGAAGGAAGGTATAAAATAAAGCTACTTCCTTCACCCGGCTTGCTACTTACGTCGATTTTACCTCTATGTGCGTCGGTTATTGCCTTCACATAGCTCAATCCGAGCCCGAATCCCTTGATATCGTGAAGGTTTCCGGTGTGTACCCGATAAAATTTATCAAAAATTTGTTTTCGCGAGTCGCTCGTCATTCCGATCCCGTGATCTTCAACTATAACTTCTATGCCTCCTGAAACATTGCGTGTGCGCACGGAAATGTCTGGTGCATCCGGTGAGTACTTATTTGCATTGTCCAACAAGTTGTGGATGACATTCGACAGATGCGTCTGATCGCCCTGCACAACAGATTTACTTGCTTTCAAATCGCTGGAAATAGACCCTCCACGTTTCTGCACCTGGAGGTTTGCATTCTCTATTGCCTTACTGATGACGCTGTGCAGATCAACATTGGCAAGCGTCAAATCGAAATCGCTCTTGTCGATCAGAGCCATTTGAAGCACTTTTTCTACCTGCCCGAGCATGCGCTTGTTTTCCTGCTTGATGATATCTGCAAATCGGCGGATTTTGTCATGCGACGAAATGACCTTCGGACTGAGTATCGAATCCGTTGCCAGTGAGATGGTCGCGATGGGAGTTTTAAACTCATGGGTCATATTATTTATGAAGTCAGTCTTCATCTCTGACACCTTTTTCTGTCGTAGAATAATCCAAATCGTATATGCGAAACAAAACAGAATCAAAGCAGTAAATAATATCGTCCCAAACAGGGTTGGTAAGAGAGAAGACCATAGCCATGTGCCTTTATTTGGAAAGTGGAGGCGCAGTGTGCCAGGTGATGGGGTCGGCCCCTGGTTGTACAAGGCAATTTTGTACTCAGAATTGATGAGGGTTTCCTGATCACAATCCACTTCTACCGTGCTGAAGTTTGCATCGCCAACCTCTACTACGTACATCCCGTTGAGTATCACAAAACTCCCGCCTTTATTCGAATAGACGCCGAAGTGCGATTCAATATTGATGCCCTGGTTAGCAAGTTCTTCGGCGATCAACTCTTTCAATGCCGCCGGTTGGATGCGGGATTCGAGGTCGCGCATACGAGCCCTGCTGTCCATGACTTCAATCCGCATTCGGGTTTTGTGCCATTCATCCTGGGGCTCGATGAGATTGACATATTCCTCCTCGGTGAGCAGTGTATCATTGAGTGATTGCAGATGCGCCAATGCGTTCTCGCGCACTTGCTGTGATTCACTGAGAAATTCGGTCAATTCCTTCTTCACCCAGCCACCTTGTCTTCTGAGCGCTGCGCCTGGTGCATTTAGAGTACTTATCATATCAAACGCATTCAGGTTTTCTTCTTCCTCCAATATCAGGCGCTGCTGGATGCTGTTGAGGGCGTCAAAAACATCCGTATCAAAGCGTTGCTCCTGCAGGGTAATGCCCAATCTGAACCAGTAGACCTGAATTACCGCTGTACCCAACAAGCCAAAACTCATCAGTATGATAATTGCCCAAATTGTGCGTTTGTGCATGTGCTTTTCCTATCGAATAAAAATACAACAATGGAGGTGCCGACAAAACTATACCTTCCCTCACAGGTGCTCTTTACTTTAACGTGACATTAACTTTTGCTTAATTCTTTGACTTTCAGTTGAATATTAACCTTGTCTGTCAATGCATCGATTATCTGCATGACTGACACCTTGCTCGTCACTGTGCGGCACTCCGTCTCTGTCAGGTTAATGGTTAATGCCTAATTTCCTATATTTCCCACACAATGATCATATACAACGTCACAGTAAAAATTGATACCAAAATCGAAAGGGATTGGCTCGAATGGATGCAAAATATCCATATCCCGAAAGTCATGGAAAGTGGTTGCTTTACAGGTTATGATATCATGCGTTTGCGCTATCCGAAAGACGATGAGGGCCGGACTTTTGCCTTCCAGTACTATTGTACAGACATGGAGCAGTTGGAAAAGTATCACCGGGACTATGCCGTGGAATTGCAACGTGCGCATGCTGAAAAATACGGGAGCCAGGTTGCGGCTTTCAGAACGATCCTTGAGCGACTGGACAAAAAGGAAGTGACGGGGTGAAAAATTTGCGTGCCATCCTCCTCCTCTTTGTAGCAAACACGATTTCCGGAATGGCCCAGGGGATCAGTATGCTGGCTATCCCGTGGTATTTTGCGAGGGAGGGGCATATGGATCAGTTTGTCCTGGTGTATATCCTGACCAATGTGGTGAGCTTTATCTGGGTGCCTGTCGCCGGCGTGCTGACGGATCGCTTTGATCGGAGGAATATATTTCTCGTGATTTCGGTCACCGGAGGACTCGTGTTGGGAGGGATTGCCCTGGTCGGACACCTCAATGGTGGTTTGCCATGGTTGGCGGTTGCTTCCGCCTTCATGTTGACATTTTTCAATTACAATATTCACTATCCCAATCTCTATGCTTTCGTACAGGAGATCACCGAAGCGCAGCATTACGGACGTATCACCTCGGCCCTCGAGATTCAGGGGCAGGTCACTACCATGTTGGCAGGTGCCGGTGCGGCCATGCTTCTGGAAGGAACACTCGATGGCCATCTCAATATTTTCGGCATTCTGATCAATGTGCCCTTTGACATCGAGGCATGGACAATCTATGAGATATTCACCATGGACGCAGGAACATATTTCGTTGCCTTTTTCGTCCTCTTGTTGATTCGTTATATACCTCTTGTTACCCGCAAGGTGGAGGCAGGGAATATTTTTTCCAGGCTCAAAACGGGTATCAATCACTTGCGCACGCATAAGTATGTGACGATTTTCGGGATCGCGTCATATGCGGTTTTTGTCGTTGTATTGATCGAAGGTTTTTTTATCGGACCATTATATGTAAACAATCACCTTATGGCTTCCGGTGATGTATTTGCTGCCTCCGAGATGTATTATTCGTTGGGGGCTATCACTTCAGGTGTCATCATTCTCAGGATTTTCAGGGGCCGTTATGGCATTGCCGGCATTATAGGCATGACGATCGTATGTGCAGGGGTTTGCGTGATTCTCGCTTTGACAAAATCAGTCGCCCTGTTCTATTTTTCACTACTGATGCTCGGTTTGACAAATGCGGGTACGCGTGTTTTGCGTGTCAACACATTGTTTCGAGTGATTCCAAATGAATTGTACGGCCGGACAAATAGCATTTTCAACATGACAAATATTGCCTTGCGCATTGTTTTCTTATCCCTCTTCGCGGTGCCATTTTTTTTAAAGGACAATAATGTCGTCTATATGATGGGGGTATTGGCTGCATTTCTCGTCCTTGCGACTGCGGTTTTGCTGCGTTATTATCGTAAATTTGTCAACTACTAACTGATCTGGAATAGTATGGTTTTTTCACTGAATGAAGAGCAGCTGGCTGTCAAAGAAGCAGCAAGAGAGTTTGCACAAAGTGTACTGCTACCGGGTGTGATCGAGCGCGACCGGGATATGATATACCCTGAAGAAGAGGTGCGTCAGATGGCCGAGCTGGGTTTTCTGGGCATGATGGTTTCCCCCGATTATAATGGTGGCGGAATGGACACAGTTTCCTATGTCACCGCGATCGAAGAAATCTCAAAGGTGGACAGCTCCTGTTCAGTGATCATGTCTGTCAATAACTCTCTCGTTTGCAGCGGTATTGAACTGTATTGCTCTGAAGAGCAGAAGCAGAAGTACTTGCCAAAACTCGCCACAGGAGAGTGGATTGGTGCCTATTGTCTTTCGGAACCGGAAGCTGGAAGCGATGCGACAAAGCAACGGACCACGGCAGTCGATCAGGGCGATCACTATCTGCTCAACGGTACTAAAAACTGGATCACAAATGCAGCAAAATCCAACTTGCATATCGTCATGGCTCAAAGCCATGCGGACAAAAGGCACCATGGTATAAATGCACTGCTGGTCGAGGCAGACCTGGACGGTATCGAGATAGGCGTGAAGGAAGATAAGCTCGGTATCCGGGCCTCAGACACGCACTCCATCATGTACAGCGATGTTGCCGTACCGAAGGGAAATAGAATAGGCGAAGATGGTTTTGGTTTTTCATTTGCCATGAAAATTCTTGCAGGCGGTCGCATAGGCATTGCTGCTCAGGCATTGGGCATTGCGACAGGTGCCTATGAGCTGGCTTTGAAGTATGCCAAAGAGAGGGAGGCATTTGGTAAGCCAATTATAAAACATCAGGCGATTGCCTTCAAACTCGCAGATATGGCAACCGACATCGAAGCGGCAAGACTGCTCGTCTATCGTGCTGCAAGAATGAAGGACTTGGGCCAGGATTATACTTTGGCGAGTAGTATGGCCAAGGTATTTGCGTCCGAAGCAGCAATGAAACACACGGTTGAGGCTGTCCAGATACACGGCGGTTACGGGTATGTGAGAGAATATCACGTAGAGAGATTGATGCGGGATGCAAAAATCACACAGATCTACGAG
>QMOR01000272.1 GCA_003648285.1 Bacteroidota bacterium | reverse complement strand
TAGGACTTAACCCCGGATTTTCAAGTACCGAGAATACGTTTCAAAATGCCATTATCACAATGCGTAATAGGGATGGCATTGCATGTAATAGAGTTGATTTTATTGCACATGGTACTGCAGGCTGTGTTGCGAGAGAGATTATTACTTCATTAGAGGATGAATACTTTGCGAAGGGTGGAGCGGAGTACAGGAACTACGATAAGGGATTTATCAATAAACTGATAACTGTTGGCACACCACACAATGGCTCACATGTGGCAGATTATATCGTTACACCTTTCGAAATAGCTTTTAAGATTGTAGGTGTTATTAATCATCTAAATACTGCCGCGAGTTTAGCCTCAGGCATAGGCTTAGAATTAAGTGACGTGCTAGGAGTTATACAGATTGATGCCATTGTGTTCCGAGGCATGCGTGATCTTAGAGCTTTGAGCGGAGGTGCAAGTTTTGAGTTAACAGAAGTAAAACATCATTTAATTGCCAGTGATGTTGATGAATTCAATAACAAAGAGGACATTGACCTTCTTAATGAAATAGACGTCGGCTGGCTAAAGGTACTTTATCAAGCTGTGCGTACAGTGTGGACTTCATTTGACTGGGGAGTGCATGAAATATTTAACGAGCTATACGGTAGTGACGAATACCTTTCCGGAACAAATTGGCTTGTTCCCGTTACCAGCCAACTAGCGGGTAGTTCGGCTTCTGAAGCTATAGACATTGAAAAGCAAAGTGGAATTGCCAGTAAATCGATTGTATACGGATCGGACAGGCATCATTTTGATATTATTCAAGATATTACGGTCGGAACTAAGATATTTAATTTACTCAATTCACCTATTGAATCGGATTATTTCGCCGATGTAATACCTGCTAATAATAATGCTCAAAATAATAACGTCGGTAGTACAATTTCAACATCGCTAAGAAGTAGTTCCGTGTGTGACACAACCTTTAATTATATTGATACATTATCAATTAAAATTGACGCTCCCGCGACTGGAGCAACTGTCTATGTCGATAGTGCTGTTCAAGTCAAGATTCAAGTCAAAGACACAAATGGTTTGGAGCAGATACTTGTTTTATATCAGTCCCAATTGCTTACCTCATTCTCGAAGGACTCTCTTCAAACCTTTCTTACGTTGACAAACTCGAAGTATATAGGGGATGGCCAAGTAGTCGTGGTTGCTGTATATGACTCTATGGGATGTACGGTGAATCACATTGACTCGGTTTCTATAAATGTCACAACATTAGATACTATTGTTGGCTTCTATGTTTCACCTGCCCAAAAGTTTCTTACCAGTCAACAAATATTTCAACCTGAGTATAAACTGATATATGAGAATTTTATAGGTTATCTAAAGGAAGACAACGATTCTTTGTTCCATTCAATAGCTGATACGAATGTGATTGTTTATGATTCAACTAATTATTATTTCGTTGCAAAAGACACGGGTTCAACACACATAGTATTTACGCATAAGGGATTATCGGATACGTCTTATATAATTATCAACACCCCAATTCAGACAGCTGCAATGATTGTTTGTCCAGGTGATAGTCTTGTTTTGAGTTCAGGATCGTATGACAGCACAAAAGTATATCAGTGGCAGGTAGATACGCTTGATGGCTTCAATGATATTTCTGATAATCAGTCCTATTCCGGAACTGACAGTTCAATACTGACGATTACAAATACTCCTTCTCATTGGTTTGGACACAGTTATCTTTGTGTAATTTCTGACTCAGTTGGTGCGACGACTAGCAGGATCTTCGCTTTGAAGTTTAAAATGCTTTGGACCGGAGCAGTTGATTCCTTATGGTCAACACCAGGGAATTGGAGTTGTGACACAATACCGGATAGTCACACGGACGTACTTATCCCCTCAGATGTTCCTCGATTTCCTCAAGTTCACTCATATGCATACTGCCGCACGTTGGAGTTGGAGGATAGTTCTTCAATTGATGTGAAATCTCCAAACCTGCTTTGTGTTGGTGGAGGCTATACTGGATTTAATTGTCCTGGGACAATGGTTGTTGAAATTAGCGGAGGAGGATGCGAAACCACAGTTGAGTATAATGTTATTTCCGACGCGACCTGTAGCGGTACATTCATTAAGACATTAGGAATAGAAAGTGGAGGGGTGTTTCCCGTCGGCACGACCACTAATTGTTTTGAGCTTACTGATGAAAGTGGTGTCCTAGTTGGCTCATGTTGTTTTGACGTCATTGTGGTGGCTATAGGAGGGTGTGGCGTGTTGATATGTCCGAATGATTTTATTATCAATTTAGCCCCCGGTGCGTGTGATACAGTGGTGATTTATTCAGTCGACATTGACAGCACAATTGGTGGCGAGATTATACAAACATCTGGTGTTGAAAGTGGAGGGGATTTTCCGATTGGAATTACGACAAACTGTTTTGAGTTGTATGACGATCTTGATGTACTTATAGGCACATGTTGCTTCGATGTGGAAGTGGTACAAACTGGTTCATTCGAACTAATTTGTCCACCAAGTCAAACTATTTATTTAGATCCCGGTGAATGTGATGTACAAGTAAACTATGGAGATATCGGATTTGGGTATTGCAATGGAAGTCTTATTCAGACTTCCGGGATAGCTAGTGGCGGTATATTCCCGGTAGATACAACGACAAATTGTTTTCTGTTGGTGGACACAGCTGGTGTTGCAATCGACTCATGTTGCTTTGATGTTATTGTAGTCGAATTTGAGAATCCAACGACTACTCTTGCTTGTAACGACAATGTGCAAGTATCGGTAAATGAAGATTGTGAAGCATTTATTAGTCCTGACATGATTCTCGAAGGAGGACCTTATGCTTGCTATGACAACTATCTGGTTGCTGTTGAAGGATTTGGATCAGATTTTGGTGGTGTGTTGATCGGTAAGCAACCGAGCAACTACACCTCTACCTCTTCAACTAAGCTATAGCCTGGTAATAATTCATGCAGCCTGTTCTTCGGCTGCTCTGCCATTCGCTTGAGCGTATTCTCGAGCCATTCCTTTGGATTAATACCCTGCATTTTGCAACTACCCATAAATGAATACATCATGGCGTTACGCTCTGCACCAGTGTGGGATCCTGCAAACATATAGTTTTTGCGTCCGAGTGCCAGCGGTCTGATAGAGTTTTCGATGAGATTATTATCCAGCTTTAATCTGCCGTCCAGGAAGATGGCTTCCAGCTTTGGCCATTGATTTTGATAATAGGTCATAGCCTTAGCAATCGGACTTTGGGGAACAATCTTGCAACTCTCTGCTGCTATCCACTCCTTTATCTCGAGCAGGATGGGTTTGACCTCTTTATTCCGTCGTTCGAACCTTTTTCCAATGTCCTGAGTTTCCTCTGTGATCTTTTTGTCCAATCGGTAGACTTTCTGGAATTTCAATAATGCAAATTCACTGCGAGTGGCATCGCTTGGCTTTGCTTCATAGAATTTTCTGCGTGCATGTGCCAGACAGCCCACCAGGGTGATGCCTTTTCTGGCGCCAATAGCGTCATAGACGGGATATCCATCACATTGTAAATAGCCTGTGTAATTTGCCAAAACCCCTGCAGGATCCTCTTTGCCACGGCCCTTACTATACCTAAAATATACGAGCCTGTCCAGAGGGTCGTGATACACCCACATATAGCCCTGATGTGTTTTCCGTTTTTTGGACCGGTCTTGTACTTTAATTGGACTTTCATCCACCTGGATGTAATCTTTTTGCAGTATTTCCTGCTGAAGTAATCTGTAAAGTGGCCATAATAATGTACAACACGCAGACATCCAATCTATAACCGTAGATTGCGGTAGATGCCAATTAAAATCTCTTTTGAATATTTCAATTTGTCGATGATACGGCAAATGATCTGAGAACTTGCTCACCAGGATCTGAGACAGCAGACTCGCTTCTGCAATGCCTTTATTTATTGGCCTTGTCGGAAGTTCTCCGATTAATATTCCTTCGCCATCAGCTTTTTCATACTTGAAGCGTCTTGTCACTTTGCGAACCAGACTAGCCTGTCTGTATTCAAGTGTCACAGTGACTTCTTCTCCAATCTTTTTTAATCCCTCGACATTTTCCTTCGGCTCAATAATAACCTCCTCGACAGGAAGGTGGTCAGGTATTTCCAACCGCCCTGGATGTGGCTTGCTTTTGTAGCGCTTGTGCTTTGCTACCTCAACAGGCTGGGACTCTTCCTCTTTTGTATCTTCCGGATCGGTGACAAATACTGATAACTGTTCGGGAGGGATTGCGGAAATAAATCGTTCAGATTTATACCCATAAACAAGCTTGGCCAGATGATCGTATTGATGTTGAAGATTATCCAGCGAAACCTTAAAAGCATTGGCACTATTTTTTAACAAATTATTCTGCTCTTGAAGCAATTTAATTTGCTTTTCCAGCGCACGGTTTTTGTCTATGAGATCCGATTTATTCACATGATGAAAATACTAAATATGATCGGCACATTATAGTCTTTGTCCATCTTTATTATTGATTTTATGCTCGCCTGTATCGCTTGCGTTTCACAATCCTTTTCAGCGATATTCCTGAAAGAATGAGCATCAATGTCTCCCAACTGATGCCGGACTCTGCAGATGAGGGCAACTCAAAGGTCCCTCGCTCCAGGCGCTTGTAGTACATGAGGAAACCGGTATTCTCCCACAACAGTATTTTCATCCGATTCCTGCGCCGGTTGATAAAGATGTACACACTACCATCCAAAGGATTGCTGCCCATCTGATCCATCACGATCCCGCTCAAACCGTTAAAGCCCTTGCGCATATCAGCCACACCCTGGTAGAGGTAGTACCTATGCGATTGCGTCAGTCCAAACATCGCTAGACCGGGATATGTACTTCTGTCCCGGAACCGTACTTGATGATGATCATCCGCTCCGGTCGTGCAGCAGCAACTTTTACCTCGGTAAAGTGAGCTGTCTTTCGAGGAGACTTTGGCTTCTGTGTGTCGTTGTACTTTTTAAGCCAATACAGAAACATGCCATAAGCAATTTGCTTCTTCTTACTAAAAGCCTGCTGTGTCATTCCCGAACGTTTGAACTCCGCTACGAGTGGAAACATTTCTGATGCCGTTTTTGTCTTCCTTCTTGCCATGATGTACTTTTACGCAAGCTAGGCAGCTTCAGCAACCTGGGCAATATGCATTTGCTCGGTTGCTTACCGAGAAAGG
>QMOR01000271.1 GCA_003648285.1 Bacteroidota bacterium | reverse complement strand
CAGGGGGATGATATCGGAGCACAGAATACGATGATTGCATGTGCGAAACATTTCGCCGCATATGGTGCCGCACAGGCCGGTCGTGAATATCATACTGTGGATATCTCCGAAAGGGTCTTGCGTGATGTTTACCTTCCTCCATTCAAATCAGCTTTGGATGCCGGGGTTAAAACATTCATGACTTCATTTAATGAACTCGATGGAATACCTGCCTCAGGGAATAAGTTTCTCATGACTGAGATATTAAGAGACGAATGGGGCTTCGATGGCTTTGTGGTTACCGACTATACTTCGATCAATGAAATGATTCCTCATGGAAGTGCGAAGGATGAGAAGGAGGCAGGAGAGCAGGCCATGAATGCCGGTGTCGATATGGATATGCAGGGAGCAGTATTCTACAACCATCTCAAAAAATCAATAAAAGAAGGGAAAATTGAGATAGCTCAGGTTGACCGGGCAGTCGCACGCATTTTAAAGATAAAATTTGAACTCGGGCTTTTCGACGATCCTTACCGATATGGTGATGCTGTTCGTGAAGCCGAAGTCATCCTTTCAGAGGATCATCTTGAGGCCGCACGTGATGTAGCACGAAAATCAATTGTACTCCTGAAGAATGATGACGAACTATTGCCTTTGTCAAAAGATGTAAAAACACTGGCGATCATTGGACCCTTGGCAGATAGCAAAGTGGATATGTTGGGCTCATGGCATGGGGCAGGAGTGGCTGAAGATTGTGTCACGCTGTTGCAAGGCGTCCGAGATATCGTCCATGACAAGACAAACGTCGTGTATGTAAAAGGGTGCGAAACAACAGGCGATTCAAAGGATGGATTTGAAGAGGCAATCGAAGCTGCGAGAAGTGCCGATATAATCATACTTGCCATTGGCGAAAGCGCCTGGATGAGTGGTGAAGCTGCCAGCCGGGCAAAACTGGACTTACCCGGTGTGCAACTTGATTTGGCAAAGGAGCTAATGAAAACGGGAAAGCCGATCGTCGTCGTACTAATGAATGGCAGACCGCTTGCAATACCATGGATCTCGGAAAATGCCACCTCAATTCTTGAAACCTGGTTTTCGGGAACACAAGGAGGAAATGCCATAGCGGATATCTTGTTTGGTGATTACAATCCATCTGGAAAATTGACTGTGACATTTCCAAGACATGTTGGGCAGGTGCCTATTTACTATTGTATGAAAAATACCGGGCGTCCCATGAATGCTGAAAATAAATACACGAGTAAATATCTTGACATGCCCAATTCTCCCCTTTACCCCTTCGGTTTTGGATTGAGCTACACCACATTTGAATACTCACAGGTTTCAGTAAATACTCCTGAATTTTCAATGGCGGATATGTTGTCCATTGAAGTGACCGTAACGAATACAGGTGCATATGACGGCGAAGAAGTGGTTCAGCTTTATGTGAAGGACCTTGTCGGAAGTGTTACACGGCCTGTGAGAGAGCTAAAGGGCTTCAAAAAAATACAATTAAAAACAGGTGAATCACAAGCTGTGAAATTTAACCTTTCCACAGACGATCTGGCATTTTACACAGCGGACATGATTTTCAAAGCAGAGCCTGGTGAATTTGAGATATCTGTGGGTGGAGATTCACAGACAACGAATAGTATTAAAGTGATTTTAAAATAGATTTCATTCAGATTAAATGATCATGATATGAGAGTTATATTTTACAAATATTTGTTCGGGTTATTGTTTGTCCTGATCGTTCTGCCGGGATTCTCTCAACAAATAACTGTCACCGGAATCTTGACTGATGCCGCTGACGGCTTGCCGCTTATAGGCGTAAATGTGATTAGTCAACAAAAGGGCCTGGGGACGGTGAGTGATTTTGATGGTATATACAGCATTACCGTAGATCCAAATGACACGTTGCACTACTCCTACGTCGGATTTAGCGACATGTATGTAGCAGTTGCCGGACGTTCGGAAATCAACCTGCAGATGACAATTGATGCCGAAGTGCTTGACGAAGTGGTCGTAGTGGGCTATGGTACACAGAAAAAGAGTGACCTGACAGGCGCGGTATCTACGATTAAAGCAAAAGAGCTCACAAAAATTCCGACAGCGTCGATTGATCAGGCTCTGCAGGGCAAAGTTTCCGGTGTACAGGTCACGCCGATTTCCGGAGAGCCCGGTGCCGCCGCAGTCATCCGCATCAGAGGTGTTGGAACACTCAATGATGCTTCACCTCTTTTTGTCGTGGACGGGATGTTGCTTGACGATATTAATTTTTTAAATCCCTACGATGTCGAATCCGTAGAAGTTTTAAAAGATGCTTCTGCGACAGCAATTTATGGATCACGTGGAGCCAATGGGGTAATTATCATTACGACGAAAAAGGGGGTAAAAACGGGGGACGCACACATTGAACTTTCAGCCTACTACGGGAGTCAAAGTCTGGATAAGAAGATTGCCCTTACAAACGCCGGGGAGTTTGCCATTCTCGCAAATGAAGTAGCCGCTAACGAAGGTACAGCACCACCGTTTGATAATCCTGAAGAATTTAATGAAGGGACTGACTGGCAAGATGAAATATTTCAGACTGCACCGATCATGAATTATCAACTCGCCATCTCCGGAGCTTCTGACCGGATGGACTATCGCATCAGTGGCAACTATTTCAAACAGCAGGGTATCGTGAAGGGTTCCGACTTTCAGCGATTCACGTTGAGGATAAATAATAATTATCATTTGTCTTCGTGGGCAGATATCGGCCACAATATTTCTTTGATCCACCGGAATGTCGAGGTCGCAGCTGATGTGATCCCTAGCGCGTACAGAGCTGACCCAACGGTGCCTCCAATAGATAGCTCGGGTGATTTTGGGAATACATCAGCCAGATCATCTGTAGCCAATCCCGTGGCTCAAATTGCATTCAACAACAATTCCAATTTTGGCAACCGTGCCGTGGGCAATTTTTTCATAGACCTCAAGTTTTTAAAAGATTTTACATTTAGAAGTAACTTCGGATTTGATGTGCAGTACAATCAGGGGAAGAATTTTGTGCCTGAATTTTTTGTTTCGGCTATACAGCAAAACGATAAGAACCGTCTTACCTTGTTTAGTAACAGGTCACAATCATGGCTTTGGGACAACACAATAACGTATCATAAGGAATGGGAAAAACACCGGTTGAATATTCTTGGAGGAATTACAGCACAGGAGTTCCAATTTGAAGATTTCGGGGGATCGCGACAGGGACTGCCAGGGGAGTCAGATGAACTGTGGTACCTGAGTGCCGGTGAGATCGATGGCCAGACAAATTATAATTCAGCCTTCGAATGGAGTATGCTTTCTTATCTATTCAGAACCAACTATACCTTTGACAACCGACTTCTGTTTACTGCCACATTGCGCGTGGATGGTTCCTCAAAATTCGGAAAGAACAATAGGTACGGCTATTTTCCTTCATTCGCTTTGGGTTGGAATGTATCGCAAGAAAGTTTTATGGAATCAGTTGATTTTGTCAGTCGCCTCAAATTGAGATCAAGCTGGGGTGTCATTGGAAATGAGAAAATCGGTGCATACGCCGGCAGGGCCGTGGTTACTTCTAACCTCAATGCTGTATTGGGAAATCAACCAGCATTGAATTTTGGGGCTTCCATCATCACATTGGCTAATCCTGATATCAAATGGGAGGAAACAAATCAATTCGATATAGGTGTGGAAATGGGTTTTTTAAATAACAGGCTTTCAGCTGTGATTGATTTTTATAACAGAGTCACAGATGGGATTCTCATAGATGTTCCTATTCCGGACTACATAGGATCAGCGAATAATCCTGTCGTGAATGCAGCGAAAGTCAAGAACAGTGGTTTTGATTTTGATCTGAACTGGCGTGAAACAAAGGGCAAGTTTTCCTATAGCCTTGGCCTCATTGCCTCAATGGTAAATAATGAAGTCATAGAGCTGGGAGAAGGGAGAGAGGAGATATTTGGAGGTGATCTGGGAGTAGGAGGCAAGCTCGGAACGCGTACCGTGGTGGGTCTGCCGATTGGTGCCTTTTATGGCTATGAAACCGATGGTATATTTCAAACACTGGAAGAAATCCAATCCTCGCCAACAATCGGAGATGAGAGGCCCGGGGATTTGCGCTTTGTTGATCGCAATGGTGATGGGGAGATTACGTCTGACGACAGGGTATATCTCGGAAGCCCGATTCCGAATTTATTATATGGGTTTCATCTGGGAGCAAACTATGCGGGATTTGATTTTTCAATTGATTTTAATGGAATAAGTGGAAACAATATTATTAATGCTAAAAAAATGGCTCGCTTCGGAACGTATAATTTTGAAGATACATACCTCGATCGGTGGACAGGAGAAGGCACATCAGACTCTGAACCACTTGTGACGAACGGAGGGCATAATTACAATGTATCAGACCGGTTTATCGAAGATGGGTCGTTCTTCAGGTTGAGGAATATTCAGTTTGGTTACAGTTTGCCAATTGAAGCATTGAGCAAAATGCATTTGTCAGGTTTGCGCTTTTATGTCAGCGGGACAAATTTGGTGACTTGGGCGGATTACTCGGGATATACACCTGAAATAACGAGCAATTCAGTCATTTCGGTTGGAATAGACAGAGGTGTATATCCCATCGCCAAAACAATTATTGGCGGTTTGAGTGTGACTTTTTAATTAATAAATGCGATGATCATGGATAATAAATATTTAGATAAAACAAGGAGTCTCATTTTCCTCACGACAATTGCATTGTTGATAACGGCTGGGTGTAGTAGCGATTTTCTAGATAAGAAACCGCTTGGTCAGCTCACTTCGGACAATTTTTTCGAGACTGAAGATCATGCTGTCTGGGCTACAAACGCCGTATATCAACAGCTTCGGGATTGGGACGTACACGTGTTCAGTTTTGTAGGACTTACAGATATTATTTCCGATGATGCTGATAAAGGGAGTACGCCTTCAGATGCAAATTTTCTACTCGAGGTAGACAACTTTACGTTTGATGCAGGGAATATTTCGGTTGGTGCTGTCTGGACAGGCTATTATCGGGGTGTGTACAGAGCCAATATTGCTCTTGAAAATATACCGGGTATTGAAATGGATGAGGACCTTAAAGAGCGCCTTTTGGGGGAATGCAAGTTTTTACGTGCACATTATTATTTCAATCTCGTGAGATGGTACGGGGACATACCTCTCATCATACGAACTCTGGAGCCTGAAGAAT
>QMOR01000270.1 GCA_003648285.1 Bacteroidota bacterium | reverse complement strand
TCGGTTCTGATGACAAATGATAATTCAAAGTTACCAGTTACCCGGTTGTCCAGAGTATCGACATGCGTAATGACTATCCAACTGCTTGAAGAAACATCCAGTTCATAACTGTCTTCTACAACATCTCCGTCAGATGTTAGAGTCCCATATGCTGCGGTGGGTCGAACCCCATGGGAATTGATATCTGGATCATTCACGTAGTACACGCCAATTCTAACTGGAAGATTGTACACCGTGCAAAGCTCTCTTCGAGCGCCATATTCCGCGAATGTATGGAATTGAACCATTAACAAACTACTGGAATCAGGGGTGTCTGAATAATGGTACGACCAGCCTGAAGCCACAAACGGATAGCCATTCTTTTTTGCCTGAATATCAGTGTAAAAACCCGGGGGAGAAACTCCAAGTGGCGAAGGCCCAAATATTGGTGGTGGTTCAATTAAATCATTTGAACATGACACAAACACCGCGCCTGCCATTGCCAATGAGACTATCCAGACTGTTCTTATTAAAATCTTCATGGCAGATTATTTGTGGAATTACAATTTAAATTTATTTGCGAACAATTACAAGATTAGTATCCACAGCTGCTTCGATCAAGCAAATGGTCCTTCCTGGCATCCTTGCCATTGGCTCGCCAGTGCTGATCGGCTTTATAGGTGGTGTCGAAATGCTTGTAGACTGTATCTCTAGTTTTTAACCAGTTATTATTGAATTGTCCAAATGCGTTTTTGCTTCTGACCCAAAGCAATATCCATATGGAATTCTTTTCTGATCTCGAGTATTGTGTAAAAGAGTGCACCTATAGCCGCAATTCCGAAACCAAATTTCTGTAGATCGTCGCCTTTGTCCCCGTCAACAAACAGCCCGCTTACTCCAACCGCGGTAGCTGTCAATGTGACGGCTGCAATTGCCACCATTGTGCCATTTTTTGTCTTTTCCAATTTCGGTGATGCCGCCGGCTGTATCAGTTGCACGAGATTCTTGGCCACAGCTACAGGAGTAGCATTTTGAAGATTCTTTAAATCAATTTTTTTATTCCTCGTTGTGATTTTGTAGGTACAATCAATGCTACGTAACTGGAACTGGTCCACATAAATTGAATCTTCGCTGACTTCAGTGAGCTGAACATAACGGACCTCTAGATTACATTGTTCATTCTGTTCCCCACCAGCTTTACTGCTACTAGTCCAAATTACCAGATAATCTCCAACCTCGAAATTCTTGATGCGACTTTCCTTAATCAGTACAAGAGACTGCGAAGTGCCATTGATAGCCAGACCTAGAAGTAGCAAGCAGATAATTGATCGTAAGGAGGTCATCTTATGCTATTTTAGTAACGTGCTTTGAGTGCTAAATGCAGCGTCTTGAAGTGTCCCGAATACTTTCCATTCTTCGTCGAAGTAATACAATTTCATTTGCATCTCAAACGTGATATTATATCGCCAAGCATAGCCAAGATCCTTTTTCTTGTAATCCACGACACGGAGATAACTGTCATCAGGTTGTTTGTTATTTCTTTGGGAATGAGATAATATAATTTCAAAAATTTCTGGATCCAGCCGATTTTCTTTGTCACCATATTTGATGACACACATATATCTCATCCAAAATTTATATCCTTCAATATTATCTTCTTCTGACTTTAATGGTAACTCATCCATGTATTCCAAAGCGTCTAATTCTTCTTTTACTGAGAAGGCCTGACTTTCTATAGGAGGAAAGTCAAGAATAACTCGAAAGGTGTATTCTTTCAAAGTCGAATCCCGTATGATAAAGCGAATACCTTCTAGTACTGCCGGATCCGTAGTATTTAGAACATCACCCGGATAAGTAGTGGTTTGTTGGTAGCTCTGTAAGCTATATTTGTAAGCGTCATTGCCGTCGGCAATGCAAATTGCTCGATCGCTGAAAGAACCCGAAAAATAGTTATCACTTTCAAAGTCAAAACATGGGAGCTCAATGTCTTCCATGCATTTGCATTTAAAATTGTAGCACGGATCGTCAGCGCAACCCGATACGAATGCTGTGATAAGCACCAAGGTTAGCCAGTGATTGAGTATATGCATCACCCCAAATTACGTCAATTTGGTCGCATTTGGGTATCGCAAGTCTTCACTTGAGAAATCGATGTCAGGCTCTCCGGGTAGGATTGAGAAGACACACCATAAGTCGGCATCACATGAGTTTTGGTCGATATATTCTGGTATATGCACGACTCTCTGTTACTATTACGTTAAAGGACAGGTAATTCGAGGGGGTGTACGAAACAATTTGCCCTATTTTCGGGTATATTTATTGTTTAACAATGGAAGCAACCCACTAAAAACGAAAACAATGATTATGCGGGTATCATTTGCCATTCTGGCTATCATCTTTGGAGGCGTATTTCTAAGCGCAAATTTTCCTGAAAATGGATTGGTTGATGGTGATAACGATAGAGAGAAACTGATCATCGCTGCCGTAATGCGGCTCATCGAGGGACATCACTTCCAACCCGGTGAGGTCGATGATGCGTTTTCAAGGCAAGTCTTCAAGACCTATATGCAGAGACTGGATGGTGGCAAGCGCTTTATCACAATGGGCGACTATGATCTCATGGACGATTACGAGGAGAGTATCGACGATGATCTCAAGGAACCAGACCTGGAATTTTTTGACCTGAGTTATGAGTTGATCAACAACGGCGTAAAAAAGGTAAAGAAGATGTACCCTGAAATCCTGAATCGACCGTTTGACTTCACGATCAATGAAGCGATTGAACTGGACGGAGATAAGCTTGAGTATGCCAAAGATGATGCTGAATTGCGTGCACGGTGGAAGGTCTATTTAAAGTATGAAACATTGACAAGGCTCACATCGAAGATTGACGCACAGGAGACTGAAGAAGACTCAGAAGGAGGCAAGAAGAGTATGGCGGAGCTGGAAGTAGAGGCCCGTGAAGAAGTAGAGAAGATGATGGACGACTGGTTTCAGCGCCTCGATGAAGTGCGCCGGTCGGATCGATTCGAGACTTATCTCAGCTCTGTGACGAGCACGTTTGATCCACATACCGGATATTTCAATCCAAAGCGGAAAGAGGATTTCGACATCGTAATGTCACAGAAACTGGAGGGGATCGGTGCAAGACTGCAACGGTCGGGGAGTTATACCAAGGTAACGAGTATCGTACCGGGAGGACCTGCATGGAAACAAGGTGACTTGCAGGTAGATGACCTGATACATGCCGTCGGCCAGGAAGAGGAAGAGTCGGTCGATATCAACGGGATGCACATCGATGACGTGGTCGGGATGATTCGCGGTGACAAAGGGACGAATGTGACATTGACCGTCAAAAAGGTCGATGGTGAAATGCTCGATATCACGATACTGAGGGATGAAGTGCTTCTGGATCAGGGACTGGCACAATCAGCTATCCTTGAGTATCCAGGGAAAGTAGATAAGTTGGGCTATATCAAATTGCCTCGCTTCTATGCCGATTTTGAAAATCCTGATGGTCGCAGTTGCGCAGAGGATGTCGCATTGGAATTGGAAAAATTAAAAAAACAAGACGTCGAGGGGATCATTCTCGACCTGAGAAATAACGGTGGTGGGTCTCTTGCGGATGTCGTTGAAATGTCCGGATTGTTTATTGAGGAGGGTCCAATCGTGCAAGTCAAATCACGTGGACGGGATCCATATGTGCATCGCGACAAGGATGACAAAGTGCAGTATGCAGGACCACTCATCGTCATGGTCAACCAGTATAGTGCCAGCGCAAGTGAGATACTTGCCGCCGCCATGCAGGATTATGACCGTGCCATCATCGTGGGGAGTAGTTCGACTTTTGGTAAAGGGACGGTGCAACGGTTTTATGATCTTGACCGGTTGATTCGGGCAAATACAGAATTCAAGCCGCTCGGACAGTTGAAGATGACGATGCAGAAATTTTATCGCATCGATGGGGGCTCGACACAGCTCAGAGGTGTGGTACCTGACATCATCCTTCCGGATCGCTATAGCAGGATCGAGATAGGAGAGAAGGAGCTCGACCATCCGATGCCGTGGACAGAAATTTCGAAAGTGGATTACAATCAGGATGTTGTAGATCTTTCTTCTCTGAGTGAGATTGAGAAAAAGAGCGAGAACCGTGTCGACACCAGTCCGGTTTTTCAAAAGATTGAAGACAATGCCGATCGCGTCAAGCGTATTCGTGAGACTTCCGAATATTCGTTGAATCTCGATGCGTATCAAAGTGCTGAAAAAGCGCGTGATGAAGAGACGAAGATATACCGCAACATGTTTGAGGAAATCGAAGGGCTCGTTGTTTCTAACCTTGAGGTGGACATGGAGCATATCCAAATGGACTCTTCACGGATATCGCGCAATGAAGCATGGATGAAATCAATCAGGAAGGATGTCTATATCGACGAGTGTATGTCGATTATGAAGGATATGATTACAGCGGGTGTGGCTGTGGTGGAGGAAAAGCACCGCCCGTAGTTCACGAAAAGTGCTTCAGCATAATGACCTCGCGCTTCGTCAAATGACGGAACCATCCACGTGACAAATTCTTTTTGGTCAGGCCGGCATAGTATACCCGGTCGAGACGTTTCACATCGTATCCCAGGTGCTCAAACAGGCGCCGGATAATCCGGTTTTTACCGCTATGCAACTCGACGCCGACCTCGTTGTGTGCCACTCCGTCAATGTAATTGGCCGTATCGACAGCCGTTTTTCCATCTTCAAGAGTGATGCCCGTCTTGAGTTTTTCCAGATCAGTCGGGTCGACATCTTTATCGAGAAAGACGCGGTAGATTTTTTTCACTTCATGACTGGGATGTGAAAGTTTTTTTGCCAGATCTCCGTCGTTTGTCATCAGGAGCAGGCCTGAGGTATTCCGATCGAGTCGCCCTACGGGATAGATGCGTTCGGAAACTTTACCTCCGAGAATATCCATGACCGTTTTCCTGCCTCGCTCGTCCTTCACCGTTGTGATATAGCCCTTGGGCTTGTTGATCAGTACATAGACCTTGTTCACTTCCGGGGCAACTTTCTTATCGTTGAGTGTGACGATCTGGCCTTCCAATGCGCGGTAGCCGATATCGACAACGAGCTTGCCATCTACTTTGACTTTGCCTGATTTGATAATGTCAGCAGCACCCCGACGCGAAGCGATGCCACAATGTGCGATGTACTTGTTGAGGCGCATGCCCTCGGAGGGCTCTGATTCGGAATGTGCAGGT
>QMOR01000269.1 GCA_003648285.1 Bacteroidota bacterium | reverse complement strand
AGGGGCAGGTGGGTCCGGATAATTACCTCGATGCCCTCGCGATGCTCCCTACAAATCCGGCTTCGAATAAACTATTCCGCAATACCGGCAACCTGAAATTCGATGACATTTCCCAGAGTTCCGTATTTGATTTTAAGGGATTTTCTCATGGGATGGTGACGGCCGATTTTGACGGTGACGGTCGTATGGATGTTGCCATCAATAACATGAATGCGGTGGCTTCCATATATAAAAACAATTCTGATGCTCCTGGCAATTATCTCAACCTGCGTATAAAGGGTCCGAAAAGTAATCTTGCCGGACTTGGGATCACTGCAATCGCTCATCGTGGTGCGTCGAAGACAGTTGGCACGATTCAATCATCCCGTGGCTATATGTCGGCAAGCGAGCCGATCCTCCATTTCGGTCTTGCCTCCTCCAGTCAGCTTGATTCTATCACAATCCTCTGGAATCATCGGGAAATGTCTGTCCTTAAAAACATTACCGCAAATCAAACGCTGACAGTTGATTATGCAGAGGTTGAAAAACAGAGGTTCCGGGTAAATTTTACAAAAAACCCGATCCTCAGTCAAAGTAAAACGCAGGTCTCATTCAGACATATTGAAACACCTTTTGACGATTACGCGGAGCAGATTTTACTGCCTTATAAATTATCCCAAAATGGCCCTTTTGCATCTAAAGGCGATCTCAATAATGACGGCCTGATCGATTTGTTTATTGGTGGTGCGGCCGGGCAATCCGGTGCGTGTTTTATTCAACAGCAAAATGGACAGTTTATGAAGTCCGATCAACCTTCTTTTCAAAGTGAAACGGGCTATGAGGACATGCAATCGGTTATTGCCGATTTTAATGGTGACGGAAATGCCGATTTATATGTGGCGAGTGGCAGTAATGAGTTTTCGGATAATGACCCGCTGCTCATTGATCGTATGTATTTAAATGACGGAAAAGGCAATCTTTCATATGCTCCTGAATTTATTCCTCAGGGTATGATGCTTAACGGGCAATGTGTGGTTCCCTTTGACATGGAAGGCGATGGCGATACGGATCTTTTTGTTGGCGGCAGATTGATTGGTGGGCAATACATTCAGGCTGCAGATTCACGTATTTTGATCAATCAGAATAACAGGCTGGACGATTTGACCGGCTCGCTGGCGCCATTTTTAAATGCATTTGGCATGGTGACAGACGCGGTGGCAGCGGATGTAGACGGTGATGGTGATGATGACATCATCGTTGTAGGGGAATGGATGACACCGACAGTCCTGATCAACAATAACGATCATTTTACGGCACACCCGCTTGATGACAGTCTGACCGGTCTGTGGTGGACGATCGAGGAGGCCGACGTCAATAATGACGGCAAACCTGATTTTATTCTGGGCAATCTCGGGTGGAACAATAAATTTGGAGGCCGGAAAGCCAACCTGAAGGCATACGCAGGCGATATTGACGAAAACGGGGACTACGACGTAGTTCTGGCCAAGCAAAAAGGCGATCACATGCTCCCCGTGCGCGGAAGAGAATGCTCTTCGCAGGAAATGCCATTCATCCTGGACAAGTACCCTACGTACGATGCGTTTGGCAAGGCGCACCTCGACGATATCCTTGGTGACATGCCGACTGAGAAGTCCGTTTTCAAATCCATCGGCACCTTTAGCAGTATCGTATTGCTCAATAAAAGTGATCTGAAATTCGAAATGATTGAGCTCCCTGTCATTTGTCAAACGGGACCAATAAAAGCCATTGCAGAGGGAGATTTTAACAATGATGGCAACAGCGATTTTATATATGCTGGTAATCATTACCCCACAGAAGTTGAAACAGCACGTTATGATGGACTCCAGCCCGGAATTGCTTTTGGCGACGGGCAAGGCCAATTTAAGTGTGCATATTTATACAAGAATAACGCTCCAATTACAGGCGATTTCAGGGATATTGATATTGTAAGAACAACAAACGGATCAATTGCAATTATGACACGCAACAATGGCGAGGTCGAAGTGATCTCATTATAGAACATCTCGAAATGACATTACAATCATCAATACAATCGCGATACCCTGACAAATGAAAGTACTTAAGAAAATCATTTTTCAATTCCTGAATGCTATGAACACACGAGTATTTATATCATCACTTCTCATATGCGCTATTTCTCATTCTGCTCAAGGTCAGGAATCCAGTAGTTTTGAAATCATGCCTCGAAAAGCAGATAACTGGGCAGCTGAGGGCAAAGGTCACTGGGACATGAAGGACAATGTATTGGAGATCACGGAAAATTCGATCAACAGGGACCCATTTACTGCGCCCTCAGCGCGCATTATTTATGACAAATCCACATTCACTTCTTTTGAATTGACCGTCGAGATGAAATCCAATGCGCCACTTTCGGAAATAAGGGGAGACATGATCATCATTTTCGGATATCAATCACCTACTCAATATTACTACGCGCATCTAACCGGCACGGTTGACTCCATTCATAATGGCGTCTTCATTGTTGATAACACCGACAGACGGAAAGTAGATTTCACAGAATTTGAGCCTGTCCTGATCGATCGTGAATGGCACAAAATTCGATTAGTTCGGGATACTGAGGCCGGATCGATCGGCATTTTCAGAGACGGGGATGAAGCGCCGATGATAAGTGTTTACGACAAGACATTCCTGGAAGGAAAGATTGGTTTTGGATCATTTAATGATACCGGCGAGATAAGAAGTATAAATATCACTTCATACAATTGATTGAATAGTGGATTGGTATCAGATTTGGACACAGCGAAAAGATCAGGTAAAGGCGAGGAATAAAAAACTCATCAATCGCATTTCGAAGCTTAATTCCAAAAAGATGAATGCGCTCGCCGAAGAAATTCACGTAAATGTCTTCGACAGGATCGACTGCCTTGAGTGTGCAAACTGCTGCACCTCCATTCCTCCAATGGTAAATGAAACAGATGTAAGGCGAATATCAAAATACCTGGGATTAAAAACCTCGAAATTCAAGGAGCAATATCTCAGAATCGACGAGGATCAGGATATGGTTATGAATCAATCGCCTTGTCACTTTTTGGGTGATGGGAATATGTGTGATATCTACGATGTCCGGCCCAAGGCATGCAGACAATATCCGCATACCGACAATTATGAATTTACAAAGCATTTAAAATTGCATTTGACGAATACGCGTTATTGCCCTGCAGTGTTTCACATTCTGGAGGAGATGAATGATGCGCTTAGTCGTGGGTAAGGCAGCTACTAACCTTTGTATTTTCCTTTGCTTTTGCGAATCCTCACCGAAACGACCTTATACTCAGGACACATCGCTTCCGAATCATGAATATTAGATGTAATAATATTCACCATAATCTCCGGAAAGTGGAATGTCGTACTCAGAATCCCCGGATTGACCTCATCCGTCACACGTGCTTTTATATCGACTTTGCCACGAGGTGATTCAAGGCAAACCATGTCGCCGTTGTTTATCAGATTTGTCGCAGCATCGTCCGGATGGATCATCAGAACGTCTTCAGTCAGAATATCGACATTGCCCGTACGTCGGGTCATCGCACCACAATTGTAGTGTTCCAATTCTCTATTTGTAGTGAGGATGTATGGATAATCTTTCCCGTGCTCCTGGATTTCCATTGACTCTTTGAATCCGTGGAACTCAAAGGCACCTCTTCCGCGCTTGAATTCATTAACGTGAATGAGTTGTGAATCTTTGCCATCTTCGGTGACGGGCCATTGCTTGCCATTCTCGCCGAGATTTTCCCAACGGATACCTGCAAAAAACGGCACGATCTGACAGATTTCCTCCAGAGCTCCTGAGGGCGTATAGTCAGGTTGATCGTAACCCATGCGTTGCATGATTTCGGTTATAATCTGCGCATCCGGCTTCGTCCCTTCGATAGGTGTTACGGTTGCATTTACACGTTGCACCCGTCGCTCACCATTTGTGAATGTTCCGCTCTTTTCGAGAAATGAAGAGGCTGGAAGAATGACATCCGCATATTTAGCAGTCTCCGTCATGAATAATTCCTGCACCACCACAAAGTCGGTGGCCTGCATCGCCTTTATCACCTTATTCGTATTTGGATCAGTTTGCACCACGTCTTCGCCGATGATCCATATCGCCTTGAGTTTGCCTTCGAGGGCAGCTTCAAACATCTCGGGAATCTTATATCCCTCCTCTGTCGGCATTGTCACACCATAAAAATCTTCGTAATGCGCAATCACGTCAGGCTTCGTGATATCAAGATACCCGGCACCCTGATGCGGTTGAACTCCCATGTCTGCTGCACCCTGCACATTATTTTGTCCGCGCAATGGATTGACACCTACTCCTCTCCTTCCAATATTGCCGGTCATCATCGCGAGCTCTGCGATTTGCATAACGGTGAATGTCCCTTGCGAATGCTCTGTCACTCCAAGTCCATGAAATGACATTGCATTTTCTGAAGATGCATAAGCCACTGCCGCTTTTCTCACGATTTCACGATCGACACCTGAAATTTCTTCCATTTTATCGATGTCAACGGCCATTAGTTCTTTCTTGAAATCGGCCCAGCCCTCTGTGCGTTTGTCAATAAATGACTCGTCGACAAGACCTTCGTCAACGATATAATACATCATCATATTGAGCACGGCAACATTGGTTCCCGGACGCAATTGCAAGTGATGATGTGCATATCTGGCAAGCTCTGTCCGTCGTGGATCGATCACGATAAGTGTTTTGCCCTTCATCGCCTGCTGCTTCATGCGCGCTCCGGTGACCGGATGTGCATCTGTCGGATTAGCCCCAATGACCATCAGACAATCTGCCACTTCCATATCCTCGACAGAATTGGTCGCAGCACCCGTACCAAATGTCCTCTGCATGCCCAATGCCGTAGGCGAATGACACACACGCGCACAACCGTCGATATTATTGGTACCAATGACGGCGCGAATAAATTTCTGCATCAGGTAATTCTCCTCGTTGGTACAGCGGGACGAAGAAATTCCTGCGATATAATCAGGGCCAAATTCTTCTTTATATCCATTGAGTTTGTCTGCGATATAGTCATATGCCTCATCCCATGTTACCTCTTCAAATTCTCCGTTTCGCCTGATCAATGGCGAGCGCAGACGCTCGGGATGATTGTAAAATTGAAATGCAGAACGTCCCTTCAGACAAGTGTGCCCGTGATTGACATCTGCGTCATAAGGCGACCTGATTGACAGTATTTCATT
>QMOR01000268.1 GCA_003648285.1 Bacteroidota bacterium | reverse complement strand
GCCGCATAGTAAAATATTTCGAATGGATTTAATTTGGCATTTATCAGAGTATCAATATCATAGAATAATTTATCTATTTCATCTTTGACAAGAGTTGGATCTGCAGCCACGTACTCGATCATGTCATCACGGTTCAAGACAACCATTGGATTGGTTCTGAGCACGCCTTGATGGGCTTCAGGGAGCAGGGATGAACTTAAAATGGCATGTGCATTTTTAATATTTTCGAGATTCAGGCTGTGGTCATCAATGAAATCATAAGCTGCATACAGATCATCGACGCGTCTTGTATAGTCAGGCTGGAATTTGACATTCAGAAATTTGTATTTGAAATAACTGTCATAATCAATATCCACTCCTTCTATTCTGGAAGAGTACACAGATGAAACAGATTTGTAATAGTGGAAATAGTCTATAGGAGTTTCAATTTTTTGAATCCTTGCAATTTTGTCCAAAGGTGATTCTTCTACAGCTTTGGCGTAGTCATCGAGAAGGGAGGATGTCAGGATTCTGAAGGTCATCGAGTCGCCTTTTAACAAAGATAGTGATTTACGTATTTGAGCGTCGAAGAACTGCCGACTTTCTGGCCGCGTGACAGATCTATCGCTGAATAATCAGCATGCCAGTGCGTGAATGCACTCCACACCTGAGTTCCAGACTGTATACTCCACTCGCCAATTCTTTTATGTCGACGACGATATTACCCTTCACACTCTCTGTGTTATGCGTTGCAACTAAAGCACCGCCCAGGTTTCTGATAAGAAGCATGCCTGAAGAGCAGAAGCCATCACCGCTTGAAATCGATACAAAGTCGTTCGCTGGATTTGGATAAATTAAAAGTGGAGATGGAGCGGTATTTACATCCAGAGTGCTCGTAACGATATCATATCGTGGCCACCAAATGGTTTTATTCGTTGTTGTGGGTGGGCTAGAATCAAATCGAATAAGAGCCGTATTTCTCGTTGGGATGTGATTTTGAACATGCGCTTTCCTCTTTACCGCAAATGTGACATATCCCTGGCTTGCTGCATAATCAGTGATCGAATCAGGCAAAACAATATCATCGAAGACAATCTCCAAAACGGATCTGCCAGTTGGTAAAACTCTAAACCGGGTTGGCTCGTGAGAAGAGGAAACATATCTAATCGAATTCACGATCAATGTAGTGTCGATGGCATCCAATATTTTAATTCTGTTTACAGGATGAGCCGTGTTATTTTGAAAGCGTACTGTATAATATACCTCCGCTCCGTTCTTTACACTATTCCTTGTAAGACCTTTTTCAGGATCAATAATTTTACTATTTGGAAGAATGGTATTTGAAACGTGGCCATTTATTATTATAATATTGTTGAGGGGAGTCTCGTCAGAAGAAGAAGTTAGCATACTGCCAGTAATGGTTACTTGTGATTCCTGGGGTACATCACTTTTTACACGTGTTAATATATCAACAGATCCGGTTTCCATTAATCCCAGTACGCCCAAATCCCAAATCAGGCTATCTTCCAATATGACAGTCGGAGTGGGAGTCCCCGTTAAATATGTAATATTGGAATCAAGTTTTAAGCATAAGAGAGACTGCGGTTGTGTCGTGCCTTCATTCCTGTATGTCAGTGAAATCCGGGTATCAAAACCGGGCCTGAATACACCTGAACTACCATAAATCGACAGATCTGTTTTGTCTTCATATAGTTGAATGGCGAAATCATTGTTATATGATCCGTCGTTAATGAGGTAATATTCCGGCGTTATGGATTTGAGGTATGGAGACATATATTTGCACCTGACTGTGTCATTCAATGGTACAGTCGATGTGAATTTGTATACACCATTAAGGTTGCTTCTTACTACCTGAACAGGAGGGGACTCCGTGCGATCAATCAGATTGAGGTTGATATATGGCATCGGAGCATCATCAGGATCCATCGTATTGCTACCATTGATATCGTAGAAGACTGTACCGCTTATTATTGATTTATGTAATGCAGGTACCGCTGCTTTGCGAACGCCGATGTAGCTATTATAAAAGGTGTCATCCCTGATAACCCATTCATTAAAAAAATCCGGGTACATCAATTCCACCGGATACCAAGTGTCAAAAGTATCTGGTGTACCGTAGAAGCCCTGATCATCAGTGCACATGAAAAACATGCCCTTGTGCTCAAATAACTTGCTATTTACCCAGGCAGATTGATATATCACGTAGATGTCAGGCAGGCCGTCGTGGCCGTAATGCCAGTCGTAACCATTGTCCGAGTAGTACACATGATCCCCTAGGCCCGAGTCGTCTCTTGCCAATGCGACCAGAAAGTTCTCGGACGGCATAATGCGATCCAGTATTCCTGTCGTGAATTCTGCATATAACTGCCAGGTGGAACCTGAATCTTTTGACGTATAAATCGCGTGATCATTGTATGCCATCTGATCACCTTTCCACTTGATTGGCCAGCTATTGATGTTTGCGTTTTCTAATTGAAAAAGATGCCATGTCAACCCGTAATCAGATGACTGGTATGTCAGCTGTGTATTGACGGTAGTCAAATAAATGACATCATCAAGCAGTACTATTTTTGCGACTGGCAGTGAAATAGAATCTGCCCACGGTAGGACTAATACCGACCAGGAAAGGCCATAATCCCGAGACAGGAGGAAGCTATCCAG
Organism: Bacteroidota bacterium; assembly: GCA_003648285.1. Lineage (GTDB taxonomy): Bacteria > Bacteroidota > Bacteroidia > Chitinophagales > Saprospiraceae > B8-G4. The sequence goes on along the minus strand of QMOR01000268.1, from coordinate 2,577 downwards.
AGACCAGCTCGATCCCGTAGCGAGTACTAAGCCTGACCCACTGGTTTGGATATTGGAAAAATACCCCGAACCAATTATACTGTCAAAATCAACATACCTCGCCCAACGCTCAAGTTCGGGGTCGTATGAAAAAATACCATTTGATGCAGCAGCAAAGAAAAAACCTGAAGTGTTGTCAAGATTTGTAACTCTTGCCTCATTGATCCCATGATTGGCATGAACAACTACGCTATCCTGAGGATTTATTCCAAGAAACACGCCAGAGTGGTTTCCTGAAAGGATATAACCTCCAATAAACCCAAAGCGGTGATAAGTCTTAAATTTTAATTGAGTAGAAGTGTCCCCATAACTTAACAAAGACCACGTGCGGCCGGTGTCAACCGATTGATATAGCATTTTGTCAATGCCTAACCCATAGATCACTCCATTTAAAACTCCTTTTGGTAAAAAATACAACGAATCTTCACTTGCTTTCTTCCACGAATGGCCACTATCGAATGACTGATAAATGCCATCTTTATCTGTTGGGAATGTATGATGACTTCTTACAGAAAGAAAATTTTGGAATGTAAATAAATCACTGACGTAGGCGAATTCGTCAAAATAAATATGCAAATACTCCGAATATAGATTGCTCTTATAGCGAAACAGCTCCTTTCTAGTTATAGAGCTTTGAGAATTGTAGTTAATGTAATAAATGTCTCCCTCACCTTCAAACATCGGATACGCAATGTGCCCATAGATTTCAAATTTTTCCCAATTTTGCGTATCGAAATTAAGTCGCCAGATGGAGGTAAAACCTGGCATGCTACCACTTCCTGCGTAATTTTGCAGGAATAATCCTTTCTCGGTGAATATAAAATCGTCGCTCGAGTTGATGCCATCAGGAAGGGGGAGAATTGTCCAATTATCACCCCCATCTACGCTGATGGATATCGAATCTGCAGGTGCATCATCAGAAAAGTAATTTTTGATCAGGCCGACCAGCGTATCATTTCGAAATGCAAAGTGCGAAAATATGTCATCGTGAATTGGCTCCCACTCGGTTGCATTTGTTGTTCTGTAAACATGATAGAGACCGCAGAAATATGCGACTGCACCATCGCTGTATACTTTGCTAGAGGCAATACCCTCAATGCCAGGCGTGACCTGCCATTGAAGCTGACTCCTGACAGGTGATGAAAGTAAAATCACAAAAAGAATTACAAATCCTCTGCTCCACAATTGCATAATAGCTTGGTTTGCCTTGGTGTTTGTAATGTAACGTTTTCTACATGGGTTACGTCCTCACTTAATGGGATATGCCTGGCGCTTGGTTTCTTTATGCACCCATGATTCGACACGATATGGTCTCGCTAATAGTTGTACGGGAAGATCCAGCTTTTCGCTCAACGCCCAAATGTGCCTAAGGTTTAACGGGGCCTTGTAGGCCAGAAGCTTGCTGACTGTAGCCTTTGAACCCAGAAATGGAATCAGGTCCTTTTGCTTTAATTCCATATACGTCATTTTCATCTTGATAACTTCTATTGGGTCAGCTTCTTCTATAGAAAAATTATCTTCTTCATATTTTTGGATCAGCATGCTGAGCAGATCAAATTCGTCTTCGGTTTTTGACTTCGAAGTATTATGAAATATCTCATCAAATCGATCAAGGGCGGCGTAATATTGTGTGTCATTTCTGATAATGGTCCAGTTCATTTTCTTCTCTTTATTTCATGAATTGTATGCACATTATTGCCTAATTTATCGTAGTCCTTATGCCAGCCAAGCCATTTTATAAAGGCCGTGTTCTTTTCGTAATGCATACTTAGTATCACCCGAATATGATTCCCTTTGACATCTATACATAACCGATTATTCTTCAAGATGTCAACACGCTTTGCTCCAAACGTGGTAACAGCGTCTTGCGGTTTCTTCCACACTTGTGATTTCAATATCGTGTACCATGTTCTCAATCCCTGCTTCGTCGAAGGATGCTTTTCATAGAATTCTCGAATCGATCTGTAAGCAATGACATTCATAAAGCGAACATCCAATATATTGAATAAGTTTCGATTAATGAAACTTATTTGTCATATTTGTATGGCAAACTCAAATGTAATCAGTAAAATTGTGATGACAATTCGTTTTACTGAGGTATCACATTCCTGAATGAACACGATCAACAACAAATCAATATACTACCCACCCGGAGGCATCCTCATCTGGATCATCATCCTGTTGGAGCTGGTCACGTTTGCAGCGGGTATCATCGCCTTCTCATATCAGGGTAGTCTGAATCCCGGGATATTTAGTGATTCAAAGGAGGCCTTGAATGTACATATCGGATTTGCCAATACGCTCATCTTATTGACGAGTGGATTTTTTATCGCACAGTCAGTGCATCATTTGAGGAAGGGCAATGAGGCAAAGAGTCGGAAGATGATGTGGGGAGGGATGCTCATCGGCCTTGGCTTTTTGGTATTGAAAAGTTACGAATTTGTAGACAAAATCGAACACGGCTTTGATATGTCGCATAATGCCTTTTTTATGTATTACTGGCTCCTCACCGGATTTCATTTTATGCATGTTTTGGTG
>QMOR01000267.1 GCA_003648285.1 Bacteroidota bacterium | reverse complement strand
CCCGGTCAGAGGTGCAGGATCTCCTGGATCTGGTCGATATCGTGACCGGTTGCGCATCAAAGCACGTTCGCGATCTCGTAAAACCGCTGGCGCAGGTCGGAACCGCGATACCACTCTTTGCGCTGACAGAAGTAGGGAAGGAACTCGTGATCGAGCGGGCAAAGGAGATCGAGACGCCGGTGCTGATCAACACGATGCCACTTCCTGTGCTGCCAGAGCAGAAGCAGCCGGCTGGGTGGCGATCACAGATGAGGAGTGTTTAAGCAGTGGGGCCGCCATGTTCACAATAGGTGGATAACGATGCAGATGTTTACAGCAGTATTGCATAAAGAAGACGGGATGTATGTGGCAGAGTGCCCGGAAGTTGGCACAGTAAGTCAGGGGAATACGATAGAAGAGGCTATAAATAATCTCAAAGAGGCTACCGAGCTTTATCTGGAGGATTTTCCGTTGAAGGAAGTAGGAAAAACATTGATGACCACATTTGAGGTGGCAGTCGGTGTCAAAGCTTAGGAAAGTATCAGGCGAAAAAGTAGTCAGAATTCTTTGTAACAAGATGGGTTTTGAGATCAGTGGCAGAGCTGGCAGCCACGTTAGGCTATCAAAAATGACTTCCGGGGGAAAGGTGGGAACTGTCGTCCCTATGCACAGAGAGCTAAAAATAGGGACGCTGAAAGGAGTTCTGAAATTGGCAAAAGTGGATGAAGACGAATTTTCGAAGTATTTGTGAGAGTAGGGTGCAAGGGCTGATCAACGCGATGCCGCTTCCGGTGCTGCCAGAGCAGAAGCAGCCGAGTTAGGGATGTGAACGGAGTCCTGACGGCTTTCACCGCCGGGATCGGGGTCGCGTCACTCCTTGTTGCGAGCGCGTCTGAGATTCAGCTCGCTATCCGCGGAGATACTCCATGCACCTCCGGCGTTGATGCGCAAGTTGTTGTCCTCGATTGTGCCACCCCCTCTGTCGCAGACCCGCACAGCCCAGCAGTCGTTCTTATTGATGTGATTGTTGCGAACACGGGGATACGATTGAGGTGCAGAATGGGGCGGATGCCCGATAATGCGAGCTTGAACAGGCGGCGCACTGTGCAGCACAGATCTTTGATTTTGGGATATGTCGGGGTGCAATAGTGGAGCGGTTGCAATCGAGGTCGAAGACGCTACTGTCCTACACAGTTATCAGCATCTCGTTTTCAGCCCGTGGTGCACAATGATTTGCTATTACATCATCCAACTCCATAAACTTCTTTACAATCGGATTTTTCTTGTTTAGTTTATACATCCTGGCTCTACCAACTTCCCTTGTCGCTACCACGACACCATTTCTCTCTATGACTTTCCATATATTGAAGAGTGTTGCTCTGCTGATGCCAGCACCTCGGGCAATGTCTGACTTTGAGTGATCGAATGCTTCGTTATCTATCAGAAAATCCAGTACCTTCAATACCGGGGTTTTCGTTCCGAAAAACTCCATGAACAGTGTGGCATTCTCCATAATACAAAACAGGAGGATTCGTTTATATACCTTACCATCGATGTTTAAAAATATGAACAATAGGGATGTGCTGAAAGCGACGATACTAAAGAAGCTGAAAAGACGCGGAAAGTGGGGCGGCGCACATACAAGCTTTGATAGATTGACCACCGGGATACCAAAGCATCTGAGGGGCGAGACAAAGAATGTTGCGAAAGATTTAATCAAATCCGGTTTATTGTTCTCGAAACCGACATCTTACGGATTGGAGATATCTCTTAATCCAAAAAGAAGGAAGGAGATCGATACGATCATTGAGAAATATCTACCGAAGTAGAGGATTTGCATGAACCTTGCCAACCCTCTTTTTCTAAAAACCCATTTCATGCCCATATCCGTATCAAGTGACGGCTTCTTCTTCCGAATTCATGCAAATATAAGTTTTAGCCGGAGGCGGCGGCATGACCCACCTGCTGCTGGTGGCTGTGGCTCTCGTGGTGTGGATTGCGGCGGCGGGTGTGGGGGCTGGTGCTGAGTGGGATATGTAGTCCCGGGCGAGGGCATGATTCAGGACGCGACCTGCGGCGCAGGAGAGGGGATACGATTTATGTGCATGAGGGGACGAATGCCCGGGAATGTGGATGTGAACAAGCGAATCACGCTGATCGGCGATGACGCGGATGTGTGCGGCTGTTGACCATGCAGCAGCAGAGGCGGTGGAGAAGAGGGATCAGGCGGTGGCAAGGGTGCGAGGCGCGTAAACTCGTTTCGGGTGTGGGTACTGGTGTCGGTGCCGGGGCAGGGAGGTTTTGGGGTTCGGGAAATCGCGGCGGTTAAGTTTTTATGGTAGAAGGTTGGTTTGATGAATGACACCTTGGATGTGATTCTTGTGAACAGATGTAACCAAAGCGATGACTTCCGAACTGTTTTACCAGCAAAGATGTGTGTGCGTGTACTTGCGATCTTGATGCTTGCAGCCGCCGCTGTGCTTGTGGTGGGCGCAGGTGTGGACGCGGCTGCGACGACGTGGCGTGTGGGAGATGGAGAATCGATTCAGATGGCGGATGAAACCGCGATATCATCTTATGGGACAATTGGTTAGATGCATACCGGCTACGATTTAAACAACACGCGCTATTATCCGTTCCCCTCAGAGACTTCAGTAAGTGGTTTCAATCTTTCAGGGACATCTCCGAATAAAGGAATGATTCTAACAGGAGATATAACTGGAAATGGCAAGCTCGAATTGGTATCATCATTTGAAGAGAAAGTTTGCGCGTTAGACAAGGATGGGAATGCATTGTGGAGTAACAATGTTGCAACCGATTCAGGAATCTCGGGCGCCAAGGTTAACGCGATAGATCTGGCTGATATGGATGGAGATGGGGTAACTGAGATAGCAGTAGGTGTCTCTCCTCGGATAAGTCACGTAAAGAACCAGATGCAAATACTCTTCTACAATGGAAATGGCAATCTATTAAAGACGATTACCACAGTCGAAAGCAAGCAGATTGCACCAATAAAATGTGAAGATTTAAACGGCGATGGGACGAAAGAAATAGTAGCAACCGTTTCTGCCGGATATATGCTGAAGCCACGCGGTGTTTATGTCTACGATTATACGACTGGAAGCGAACTCTGGCACTACGATGTTGGTCCGTCGGTATACGTTGATTCTATCACAGACATAAATAACGATGGAAACCCGGAAATAATCCTCGGTTCATCATCACCCCATAATGGAAACTCGGATCATGGAACAGATGATTCCCACAGCTACGTCTTTGCTTTCGATAAGGATGGTAACAATTTATGGACCGAACAGATTGGATGGTGCGGCATCCTCAGTAGTGTAGCTGACCTGAATGGCGATAATGTTCCGGAGATCATCAGTTTCAGATTTCAGAACCCGTATTATCCAGGTCCCAATAATGTATATATTTTAGATCCGGCAAATGGCGATATTTTAGACACATATAACGGACCAACAACCAAAGGATGGAAGGGATGGGCAATAGCAGATATCAACAGCGATGGTAAAAGAGAGATTGTTGTCGGGAACGAGGACAACATCCTGCGCGTGTTAGATCATGATCTGAATTTAATCGATAGTAACACCATGAGTGGAACGGTGCAAGCAATCAACGACATCAACGGCGATGGAAAAGAAGAGATAATCGTTTGCACCGACAACAACAGGGTCGTTATTCTGGACAATAAACTGGACGAGCTATGGAGCTATGAACTGGGCGGGACTGGAAACGCCATAGTTTCAGACTTGGTCCCGGGTGGGGCGAATGAAGTTATCGCGTCAGCAGATAAGTTGTATGTGTTGAGCGGAACCGGGGAGGAGGAAGAACAGGATGTAAAAATTAAAGGCAAAGTCACAAATATCGGATATCCTATCTCTTTCCCACCCATTTACACAATAGATATAGATGACGTAATCGAAGACCCACTCAACAAATTCAATGGTGTGGATGAGATTTTAGTATCTTATGATTGGGGCACACCAGCTGAAATAGACTCAGGAATAGAGATCGGAGATAACGTTGATGTCTATGGGGCATACTGCGAAGGTGGCTATGATATAACTTTGACTAAATCTGAGCATTATCTCAAGAGGATGGAAGGCACTGTCTACAACATAGACACTGGAGAGAGTTTCACAAAAATACAAGATGCGATAGACGCTTCTGGCACAGACAATGGAGACACTATCACAGTTGATCCCGGGACTTATACTGAGAATGTGAATGTTTACAAGTCCTTGACGATCAAATCAACCTCTGGAGATTCAGAGGATACGATTGTTCAGGCGGCGGTTGCGAATCAGAACTACCAGAACGTCTTTACAGTAACTGCCGATGATGTGAAGATAAACGGCTTCACGATAAGGGGGGCAAGTTACTTATGGTGTTCCGGAATAGGGCTTGGTGGCGAAGATTGTATCATATCCAATAACACGTTTGAAGATAATGCACTTGGGATCTGGAACGCAGTTGGTGGCAGTGGGATATACGGAAGTGATGGTGCAATTAGAAATAACAACTTCTCAAGCAGTTCAGGGTATTATCCTTCCAAAGCAATACTTCTTGAAACATCGAATAATGAAATTGAAATCTATTTAAATAATTTCATGATTGCCAGTGAAGGGTTAATAGATAACTGCTGGAACTCCACCGAGGAAATAACCTACACCTACAACGGCAACACCTTCCCAAGCCACCTCGGCAACTACTGGGATGATTACACGGAAAAATATCCATCTGCCAATGAGATAGGTTCAACTGGAATTTGGGACACTCCTTACAGCATCTACAGCGAGGATACGGATTATTACCCGCTGGTGAAGAAGTTTGAGAATTATAACTCGGTTGAAGGGGCGCCAGATCTTATTATTACAGATATATCTTGTGCACGGGGGTGTGTGTGCTATCAGATTAAAAATCAAGGAAAAGAAGCAATATCCGGAGAGTATACTCGGACGTTATATGTGAACACCGATCCCATTGAAAAAGTAGACGGCTACGAAAATGTTTCTTTATATGAAGGACAAGAACAAAAAATCTTTTGGGGTTCGTCGGCTATGTTCAGCAGTTTAACTGATGTCACCAACATAACAGTGTGCATAGAATACAACGGGAAGAAGTCTTGTCGAGAAGAAGAATGGAGTGAAGACGATGTTTACAACATATTAAACAATGGACATTCCCACTTAGAGGCTATCTTAGAGGCTATAGATGTGGAAGATATACCAAACATAAACT
>QMOR01000266.1 GCA_003648285.1 Bacteroidota bacterium | reverse complement strand
TGGTCCACCGATTCTCCAACGGCTTTGAAGGCCGCAAAATGAATGACACCTGTGATGTCAGGATGCTTGTCAAATACAGTCTTAACCGCAGGCGCATCACACAAATCAATCGTGAAATTCTCTACGCGCACACCTGTGATTTCCTCAATCTGATCGATCACGCCGAGGTCGCTATTCGACAGATTGTCAATTGAAACAACCTCATACCCCGCCTCAATCAGGACGACCAGTGTGTGACTCCCGATATAGCCCAATCCACCTGTAACCAAAACCTTGCTCATATACCCTTTTTGATATCTTTAGGCAAAGTAACAAAACAGAAATCAGTGGAATCAAAACATTTATCCCCAGGCTCAATCGAGACGTTAAAAACGATTGCACGACAGGCAGGTGCAGCCATATTGGAAGTCTATAATCAGGACGATTTTGGCATAATGATCAAGAAGGACAAATCCCCGTTGACTGCGGCAGACAAGGCGGCAAATGACGTGATATGCGCTGGTCTCGATGCGCTGAACGAGCAATACCCGATCATCTCCGAAGAGAATAGGGACGTGCCATATGAGGTACGCAAGCATTACTCCGTGTTTTGGCTGGTAGATCCACTTGACGGCACAAAGGAATTTATCAAGCGCAATGGGGAGTTTACGGTCAATATCGCATTGATCAGTGATGGCCGCCCTGTTTTTGGTGTCGTCTACACCCCTGTGACAAATACCATGTATGTCGCGGCCAAAGGCAGCGGTGCATTTATCGAAACAGATGCCGGGGAAGAGAAGTTGGAAGCTGCGACGTTTGCAATGGAAGACTCTGGCCTCAACGTCGTTTGTTCGAGGTCGCACCTCAATGATGAAACAAAGGCATTTATTGATAAGTTGACATCGCCTGATACAGTTTCCAAGGGCAGCTCTCTCAAGTTTCTCATTCTCGCGAATGGCGAAGCACACCTCTACCCGCGCATTGCACCTACGATGGAATGGGATACCGGTGCGGCGCAATGTGTGCTTGAGGAAGCGGGAGGGAAGGTCGTCGAGTACGAGACTGGTGAGCCATTGATGTATAATAAGGAGGTGCTTTTGAATCCTTTCTTTTTGGCTACCGGGAACGTGGTTGATTGAGGCCTAATGTCTTATCACAAGGGTGATCATATATGTCTCCTGCAATTGCCAGAAAAGTAGTGGATCATTCACTTTAAAGGGCTAAGGGCATTTGTCTGTATGAAGGTCTCGCCTTACCTATGGCTGCATGGATGTTCTCCATTTGGAAAAGACCAAAACGTTGCCTTGGCCTGCACTTGTACCAAATATTGTATTTTTGGTACAAATAAGAAGAACATGAGACAAAATACACCACGTCATAAACTGGACATCCTTCCACCTCTAAGAGCAAAAGTGGAAACCATCGAAATATTAAGGCAGACAAATAAATCGACCGCAGCACTAGCTGAGCTAAAGGGAATTGCTAAAACAATTCCAAATCAAGCAATGTTAATAAACGCAATAATATTAAAGGAAGCTCAAGACAGTTCTGAAATTGAGAACATAATAACAACTCAAGACGAGCTTTACAAAGCCCTGGTTGTAAACAGAATGCGTGTTTCAGCTCAAACTAAGGAGGTTGTAAATTACAGAAAAGCAATTTTTCGCGGATTTGACATTACGAAAAAACAGGGATTTCTAAGGGTAAATGACATTGTGGCAATTCAGCAGGAATTAGTAGATAATGCTGCAGGGATTCGGAGCACTCCCGGGACCGTTTTGAAAAATGACAAAACTGGTGAGATTGTTTATACTCCACCGCAGGATAAAGCTGAGATACTTGACTTGTTGTCAAATTTTATTATGCATTTTAATCAGTCGAATGAGCTGTCGCCATTGATAAACTTGGCAGTCCTTCATTATCAATTTGAAAGCATTCATCCATTTTATGATGGTAATGGAAGAACCGGAAGAATATTGAATATCTTATTTCTGATACTAAATAAATTAATTGAAGTGCCTATTTTGTATTTGAGCTCTTATATCATTGATCATAAACCAGAATATTATAAACTGCTGAATCAAACAAACAAGACAGGACAATGGGAAGAATGGATAATGTTCATGCTTAAAGCTGTTGAAAGCACGTCAAAAGATACAATTACACGAATAATAAATATCAAGCGACAACTTGATTCAACATTGATCAAAGTTCAAGAAAAAGCACCTAAAATTTATAGAAAGGAACTTGTTGAGTTATTATTTGAGCAACCGTATTCAAAGATTGAATTGGTTGTAGGTAAACTGGGAGTTGAGAGAAAGGCCGCTTCACGATATTTAAGAGAGTTAGAAAGTATCGGAGTAATAGAATCTCAGAAAGTTGGACGAGAAACTCTTTACATTAACAAGGAGTTGATTGAAATACTACAAAAATAGGATGCGAAGGCGATATGCATCCGGGTTGAAATTAATGTTCCGGTCGATCTCATTCCCTTCGTTCCATTGTGCCCCGCGACTTTACCCACGTATTGCACCTACGATGGAATGGGATACCGGTGCGGCACAATGTGTATTGGAAGAAGCGGGAGGCAAGGTCGTCGAGTATGAGACTGGTGAGCCATTGATGTATAACAAGGTGGTGCTTTTGAATCCTTTCTTTTTGGCTACCGGGAATGTGATTGGTTAAAATGCCAGAAACGACAAGCATGAGGTCCCATTTTTATTCATAATCGGACTTATGATCAAGTAGCTTCAGTATGAGACAGGCTTGTCTTCAGTGCAATTGTCCCTCATTTCTTATGCGCAGTATTTTGCCAATAAATGGATATTAAGCGCAATTATTTATCAAATGAGTTGCTTTACGCGCAGTTATTTGATATTTTTGTAGTAATACGCCAATTTACGCGCAGAAAATTGACATGGATAAGTTACCAGAAATCGTCTTTGCATCCTCAGATTCGGCGCGATCTCGTAAAATAAGAAGCTGGATTACGCAAGGATTGTTGAGGCCATTGGTCCCTCGTGCATACACATCTAACATGGAGGACGATCCGGCAGACATTGTACGGAGAAATGTCTGGCATCTCATCTCGAAGTTATTTCCGGGCTTTCTGATTTCACATAGATCTGCCTTAGAGTTTCAAATCTCCCCAGGTGGATATGTATATGTCACTGCCTCGGCTAGAAGAGTCTATAGATGGCCCGGTGTCAAAATCAGGATTGCAGAGGGTCCCGATCCTATTGAAAGTGATTCACCATTTTACGAAACCCTTTTCGCTTCCTCCCTTGAGCGCGCTTGTCTCGAGAACCTATCGGTGAGCAGGTCAATAGATGGTGAGAGGCGCACCGTAGAACAGGAAGTAGTCGAAAACCGATTATTAGACATTTTAAATACGCGTGGGGAAGAAGCTCTGAATACTTTTCGCGATGTTGCTCAAGGGATCGCTGATCAACTTGAAATGTCAAGAGAATTTGAAATACTAAATCATATCGTGGGGTCACTCCTTTCCACACAACCTTCAAAGATCCTCAAATCTCCAGTCGCGACTGCACATGCTTTAGGGGAACCTTATGATAGCGGGAGAATTGAATTGTTTCATCTTCTCGCTTCAGAACTCATGTCCAGAACTCTCCCGACAAACCAGAGTAAAACTGATAATGAAGAGTCATTTTCAAACTTTGCTTTTTATGAAGCATACTTTTCTAACTACATCGAGGGTACCACTTTTCTTTTAGAAGAAGCAGTCGATATTATTTATAACAATACTGCAATTCCCCTAAGAACAGAAGACACACATGACATTAAAGGCACTTTTCAAATTTGTTCCGACAGATCTGAGATGTACAAAATCCCTACTCATCCCAATGAGTTGATTGACCTCTTGCGCCGTAGACATGCTATTCTTCTCGGTGGTAGACGTAATAAACAACCCGGGGCTTTCAAATCTCAAGTAAACCGTGCGGGCAATACAATTTTCGTTGAACCACGATTCGTGACAGGTACACTTAAAATGGGATTTTCGGTCTATCAGGGCCTTGAAGATCCAGTAGCCAGGGCATTGTTTATGATGTTTTTGATTTCTGAAGTACACCCTTTTACAGATGGAAACGGACGCATCGCGAGAATCATGATGAATGCGGAATTAGTACATGGCGGTATATCAAAAATTATAATTCCCACCGTTTTTCGAGAAGATTATATGTTGGCACTTCGTCGACTCACACGCAAACGAGAATCCAGAGTATATATTGATATGATGATCAGAGCCCATGCATTCAGCCATTGGTTAATCCCAACTGACTTCAATATTATGAGAAACCAACTTGAGATATCAAATGCATTCAATGAACCCGACGAGGATGGGAGTATACTGAGATGGAAGACTTCCTGATACAATTCATCGGGACACAGGTGTGACCGGGAAGGCCTTACTTTCTATTCTGTACTTGTCCACAGCCGAAATGTGCAATGCATCCGGGTTAAAATCAATGTTCCGGTCGATTTTAAGCCTGGATTTGGAGGAAAGTGTCAGGATGCCCTCCGGATGCTCCTGATCGCCTGAACGATAAATCACGTAGTATCTCATCTCTTCCGCACCATCAGTTTCCCATTTCAACTTGACTTTCCCAGAGCGCACCTTTAACTTGATATCACTAATATTGATATTGTTGATTCTATCATTGTCATGGTGAGACGGTGGAGCAAGTGCAGGATACTTGTAATACTTGGTGCGCAACGAATCACTGACGCCAAGTGGATTATCCCTGAAGGTCTGAGATCTGAAGAATGCACTTCCCAGCAGGTTCGGAACACTATCGTTGAATTGCATTTGCCGGTCGATCTCATTCCCGTCGTTCCATTGTGCCCCGCGACTGTCTACACCCAGACGGAATGGGCCCTGTCCGATATAATAATTCACTCCGAAATGATTATCGTTCCACCACTGCGTAACGATGCGGTAGTCCATGATCTTCCTGCCCATGTATTGGTAACACTGTGGTGTGATGTAATCCAACCAGCCATTCCTTAACCAGGTCATTGCATCACCAAAAAGGTCGTCATGATTTGTCTGTAGTGTCTGTGTATTGCTGCCACGTGGGTCACGGCTTTTATTCCTCCATACTCCGAATGGACTGATACCAAAATGCACCCAGGGTTTAAGCTGGTTGATCGTATCAAATAATTCGCTGACAAGCAGGTTGATATTTTCTCTGCGCCAGTCTTCCCTTTTCTCAGGTGTAAAGTCTTTTCCATAGAGTGAAAATGACACTGAATCAGGAAATTCTTGTCCTTCAAG
>QMOR01000265.1 GCA_003648285.1 Bacteroidota bacterium | reverse complement strand
TCGAGGGCATTTATCTTTTTTAGAGTGGCAGAGTCAATTTCGAACCTCTTGCCCTGTACGGGCATGACCTTGATATCCGCATTGACAGAATTCATGAGCCCTGCAAGCAAGTCCTCAAAACCATTAAATACAGACAACACCAGAATCAGGGCTGCCGTACCCACACCAATACCGACAATGGAGATGCCTGTGATGATATTTATCGCATTGGTAGATTTCTTACCAAATAAATATCTCCATGCAAAAAGTATAGAAAGCCGCATTTATAAACCAAAGATAGCACCGCGATTTGATTCAGGATCCCATTGATTTATAAATCAACGTATGGATGCGCTCACGAATTTCCAGCTTGTTCAGTTTGTTGTTTCGCGAACTTGGATAGGTGCGGTTTGAAAGAAAAACATAGATCATGTCATTCTCAGGGTCATTCCAGATACACGTCCCCGTAAAGCCGGTGTGCCCGTACGTGCCATCAGAGGCCAGAGGAGAAGTATGGATATCCCTGTCAGGATTCAGCTCTTTCATATCAAAACCCATTCCGCGCCGTGTTGAGTTAGGCACCCGGTGGGCAAATGTGGCGATTGATTTTTGATTAAAATACTGCTCACCCCCGTAAGACCCCCCATTGAGGAGCATCTGCATGAGTATGGCGAGTCCCTCAGCATTGCTAAACAGACCGGCATGACCACCTACGCCACCCAACATAGCTGATCCCGCATCATGCACAAAACCCTGCAGCCTCTGCTTTCTGTATGTGCGGTCCTCTTCTGTTGGTGCTATTTCGCCCACTTTAAAATTATCAAGAGGCTTAAAGCAGGTTCTCGACATGCCCAACGGTTCATAAAATGTATTTGTGCAGTAGATATCAAGTGCATTTCTCGTCTGTCTTTCGATAATCTCAGCGAGGATATAAAATCCAAGGTCACTATACCGGTAGCCGCGATTGATGCGAACTTCAGATTCGAGGATACGCAGCCAGATCGAATCCATTTGGCTGTCACGCATATATAGTCCCCTTGCCACCTGTACATTAAAATCCGCCTCCCTGTGGTTGCGGTAAAATTCCTTTGACGGAGCGGATCCCGAACGGGTCTTGCTCATCGTGGCATCATAAAACGGAATCCACGGCTGAAGGCCGGCCTGATGCGCCATGAGATCGCGCACTACAAGGTGCTCTTTATTCGTATTCTGCACGTCGTCGAGATAATAATCCAGAGTTTGTCTCGGCAAAAATATGCCCTCTTCATACAGGGTCATTGCCGCCATTGTGGTTGCCGCCACCTTTGTCAACGACGCCACATCGTAGAGGTCCTTCATATTGACCGCACGCTTGCCAGCATATGTGAAATGCCCAAACGCCTTGTCATAAATGACCTTGCCGTCTTTGACTACGAGTATCTGGCATCCGGGAGCAGCCCGCTTGGCAATCATTTCGTCCACGATCAGGCTGATCTTGTCAAGGGTGTCAGCCGACATATGTACACGCGCCGGGATGCTGTATCCGAGTCGGCCCAATGAGGCGAGCTGCAATCCATGATTGACAGGAAAGCGTGAAGACGCTGTAACCGGCAACCTGCCTCTGAAGGAGAATGCTCCGAACAATGCCTGTGCCGTGATGTCCTGAACCATCGGATCATCCTGATAGGCCATGATCACATTCGGAACGTCTTCAAAAAACTTCAGCGAGTACGGACTGCCAAAGACCACGAGTATTACCTGTGTCTCAGCATTGAGCTGTTCAATAAATGCTCTGGTACCCGCGGACAAACCAAAATCGCGCTGTGCGAGTTTATCCATGCCGGTCAGCGACACGATCACGATATCATTAGGTGAAAGCAGATCGAGCAGCCCCTTCCTGCGTTGACCCAACTGATCTTGTGTCACGGAAATATTTTTCACGTCGGTATACGATGTCAGCCTCTCCTGAAATGGTGTCGTCTTTGCACTCCCGATATTCAGACAGGCGATCGACTTCTTCCTCACCTTCCTGATTGGAATGAGTTTTCCTTCATTTGATACAGCCGTGATGGCATTTTCGATCAGCTCTCCCTTCAGGGCAAGGCCATTTGCAGGGAAGGCATCCGGATTGACATTTGCCGTATCGGACTTGAACAGTCCCAGCCGCAGTTTGGACCTGATAATCCGTTTCACACTTTCTTCCAACCTCTGTGCTGGAATCTCCCCTGAGTCAATCGCTTTTATCACAGCCGGAAAGGATATACTAATATCCGCCGGCAAGCAAAGCACATCATTACCTGCAATCACTGCCATGACCTCTACTTCTCCGGGGCCGAAATGCTTTGTGACACCCTTCATCTCCAAGGCATCGGTAAATACCAATCCGTCGAATCCGAGTTGTTGGCGCAGCAGGGTATCGACCACCCAGGGGGAGAGCGTCGTCGGCAGATTTGGTGTATTGTCCATCGATGGTACGTGCAAATGCGCTACCATCACGCTCTGCACGCCTTTGTCAATCAATGTCTTAAATGGAAAAAGCTCTACACTGTCCATCCGTCCCAGGCTATGGCCGATGACAGGGAGGTCCAGATGAGAGTCTACATCCGTATCACCGTGTCCGGGAAAGTGCTTTGCACACGCCATAATACCTGCGGCTTGCATACCCCGCATGTACTGGTACGACTTTGCCGTCACATTGTACATACCCTCACCAAATGATCGGTCGTTGATGACAGGATTATTCGGATTGATATTGATATCCACCACCGGCGCAAAATTTACATTGATTCCTATCTCGAGTAATTGGCGGCCAACCTCGATGCCCATATCGTAGAGCATCGTACTATTCTGAATGGCCCCAAGCATGAGCTGCCGTGGAAA
Source organism: Bacteroidota bacterium (assembly GCA_003648285.1). Classification (GTDB taxonomy): domain Bacteria; phylum Bacteroidota; class Bacteroidia; order Chitinophagales; family Saprospiraceae; genus B8-G4. The sequence continues at coordinate 2,446 of QMOR01000265.1, read as the reverse complement.
ACTCATTCCCGATTCCTTAAATCGCATCCCTCCACCCCACTCGGCATCAATCGCAACAAGCAGAGGGATGGTGGAAAGCTTCTGGTAGGAATTAATCAGTTCGGCGTGGCCTCCCGGTGTGCCCTGAAAAAAGCACAGGCCTCCGACATGATATTTTTTTATTTGTTGCTTGACAGCAGACACATGTTCCGGTCCCAGGTTTGAATGGGCGCGGATCATAAATAACTGACCGACGCGTTCTTCGAGGGACATTTTATTGTAGATGCTGTCTATGCGGTCGAGGAGTAATGAGGTATCGCCGGGGTGGCTGTGTGAGGTGCTAGGTGCTTTTATAAATTTAGTTGATGTTACTTTGGTTGTTGTTATTTCTGGGAAGTCAGAATCTCGAATCTCGAATCTCGAAGTCAGAAATGCTCTATTTCCAGCATCATGATCTTTTGCCAGGTCTATTGCCTGATCAACCAGCATGTCACTTACAACTGCTCCTGGATTGGCGCTTGCAACATCACTCAGCTTGACGTTTGATTTTTGAAGTGTTTGCTCGGTGGGGATTTTAGAGGTCCAATTCATATCCAGAGCACCCGGCCCAATAGGCAGTGCGATCAGAAAACCAATAAAAGCGAATACTCCTTTCATTATTCTTTAGCAGAACGTCTATTTAGTATCTCAGGGTCTAATTCGATGGCAATATTTCTGTGTATGGCTGCATTTTCTGCGTCTCCTGTCCGCTGCAATGCCAATCCCAGGTTAAAATGTGCCATGGCATTATCGGGCATTAACTCTACGCCCCGCTGAAACATTTCCACCGCCTGTACGGTTTGTCCACTTAATCCATAGGCGACCCCAAGTGAATGTACGGTTTCATAATCTGTTGGCAGCAACTCGACGGCTTTTGCCAGGTATTCGATAGACTTTGGCAGATCGCCGACCTCCTGACCATAGTATTTACCGGCATCCCTGTACGCTATTCCCAGGTTTTTGGCGGCTTCAGTATTTCCCGATTCCATATCGATGACACGCTGGTAGGATGCTATTGCCAGGTCCCATTCATTCAGGTAATAATGGCCATTCCCGCGAAGGAGGTATGACATCTTGTAGTTCGGATGAATTTTTTGTGCCTTCACGAGATAGTTCAGTCCGCTGCGCACCTGCTGATCCCGTTCAGTTCCTTTGGGCATATTCGCAGCTGTCGTGATCAGCTCACCTGCTGTAGCAGCAAGCAGTTTGGCACTATTGCCCGAAGTATGAATGTCTGTCGTAAAGAGGGTGAAATTGCTTTTCCAAACAGTATTCCTCCAGATTGTTTTTATTGAAAATGCGATCAGCACAATGCCCAATACGCCTCCGACCATGCGCCATTTTGATTCTTTTATTGAAATGACAAGGCCCGCCAGTGCGATCGCCCACCCCAGCGACGGCATGTACATAAACCGCTCGGACATATTCGTGCCAACAGGGAAGACGATGTTTGAAACAATGGAAAGCGTAATTAAATAGAATAAAATCCCGAAGGACACCAGCGTCTTTTTTCTCAACCCCAGCAAGGCAACAACGATTAACCCCACATATGATAATAAACTGAGGATGACCCGCCAGTCCGTCCAGTGCATGATACCAATATGGCGCGGATAATAATCGTGCGTCAATGGGTGTGGAAAGAAAAGTAGCTGCAGATACTTGCCAAGGGTATACATGATGGTGGCCGACTTCTCCCCAAGCGTGAAATCGACATACGTATTGGCTTCAATTTTTATATACGGATTGTTGAGCAATTCCCGTGGTGGATCACCGAGATCCCATCCGATGACCTGCCCGCGAATGATCAGAAATACCACTGTCACAACGACAAATGGAATCAGGCTAAACATCACCTGCTTTGCTTTCGCATTTGAAAAATAATAGAGCAAGAGCGGAACGATGGCGAGAAATGTGATCGCATTTTCTTTTGACGTAAGGGCGAGGAAGAAGAGGATACCCGACGATAGGTATGTGAGGAACGGGATTTTTGAAAAGGTCCAGTTTGACATTGTCGCTGTTGTCGCTTTTGTCGCTGTTGTCGCTGTTGTCGCTTTCGTCGCTGTTGTCGCTTTCGTCGCTGTTGTCGCTTTGCTTGCTGATGTTGGCCTGGACGCTTTCGATAATGACAGAACCGGGAGCGAGTCCTTTGTCATTGACCTGATCATCACGAAGACTGCTGTCAGTGCAAGGAGCATGGACATGATCTCGTCCCTGCCCTTGATATTGGCCACTGCTTCTGTGTGTAGCGGATGGGCCACCCACAATAGCCCTGCGATGATGGCGATATAAAATGCCCGGTCGCGGAAGTGTGTGTTCTTGAGTATCTGAAAGAGGAGGAGAAAAATCACACATCCTGTGATGCCATATAGTAGCAGATTGACGAGATGCCCGATCCACGCATGCTCCCCGAATACCTGATACTCGATGG
>QMOR01000264.1 GCA_003648285.1 Bacteroidota bacterium | reverse complement strand
CACCTGCACCCAACGGCCATCCCCGGTAGGTGATGAGTGGAATCAGCCCGGACAGGCATCTCCCCGGGCCTTGCCGAATCCTGCCCCGCCGTAGTATATTTTTCCTCGCAACGGGCGATTAACTCAGTGGCTAGAGTGCTACCTTCACACGGTAGAAGTCACTGGTTCGAGTCCAGTATCGCCCAAACTTAAAGACCTTCCGTCAGGAGGGTCTTTTTACGTCCAAATTAAAATACCTCAACGATACTGGACTCGAAGCGGAGTCTCGGCGCGACCGGTAGGGAGAAGGAGCAGCCAGGAGGGCGAGCATACCATCGCCCGAAAGAGAGCCATCCCATCGGGGTGGTTTTCATTTTTTATTGTGCTATTTACAGTACTGTCAGCAATTTCTGAAAGTATAACACCGGAAAAGGATATTTGACTCTCAAGGTTTTGTACAATACATGGTATCTCTGGAAAAGCCAGAGCGATTCAATATTTCGTTTGTATAGGGCTTGCAAACTGTACTTGGATGCATCATTCTCCAATTACCATGATTATCCAGTCGGAAAAGCATGTATACGTGAGCTAAATACGAGAATCAACCGATGTTAACAGTATGATTAATTTGAGGAAAGAGTATGAAGTTGCCCGATCAGGTACTTGAAGGTATACGGAAATTCATCATAGATAGTGTCAACGAACACCCCAAAAACCTTGTAGAGTATGTATCAAAGGAACTTAGCTATTCGAAATCAGCCGTTCGTAGAATGATCAATCAACTAATCGATGAAGAATTGATTGAACGAGATGGCGTTGGGCGAGGAACCAGCTATCTGCTTAAAGTCACAACAGCTCTGTTTAAGTATGTGTTGAAGGACGGGTTAAACGAGGATGTCATTTGGAGTGAGGACCTGAAACCTCTCTTCATGGATGCAAAACCCAATGTATTACAGATATGCCAGTACGGGTGCACAGAAATGATCAATAACGTGATAGATCATTCAAGTGCAAAGACTTTTTCAATTCACGTGACCATGGATCTGAAGTCTATCATGATCGGTATTGTAGATTTTGGAATAGGAATCTTCAGGAAAATTCAAGAAGACATGGGTCTTGAGTATATAAATCAGTCTTTGCTTGAGTTGGCTAAAGGGAAATTTACTTCAGACCCAAAGAATCACACCGGTGAGGGTGTGTTCTTTACATCAAAGGCGTGTAACCAGTTCACCATAATTTCAGGTGGACTACGGTATTTGTCACTCGAGGATCGCGGATTACTCGATGACTTCGAAGGGACAGACTTCAAAGGAACAGGTGTAGGTATGATGATAGCACAGGATTCTGAAAGGACCTTGGAATCGGTATTCGACGCATTCTCATCCCCTGATAGCGACCCATCTTTTCACAAGACATTCATTCCTCTGCATCTTATGCAATACGAGGGTGAAAGCCTCTTGTCTCGCTCTCAAGCAAAACGTGCGATGGCAAGAGTTGAACGATTCACTGAGGTTGTATTGGATTTCAGTGAGGTAGACTTGGTTGGCCCGGCTTTTGTTGATCAAATTTTCAGAGTCTTTCATAACGAGAATCCACATGTTCACCTTTATGTACAAAATGCTAACGAAAAGGTTGTTCGCCGGGTAAAATCTGTTGACTCTGACGCGGTAATCTTCGAGTAGGTCCACATCTTGCGTACTAGTGATATCATGTGTCGTTTCTATGTCCAATTTATACTGTAGCTGAGAGAAAAGAATCTTTGGTCCGAAAGGTGTTGAAGGCAAGCAATTCCAGGGGAAATGTCATTCCGAAAAGGGCGAAGTGGACACTTAATGATATTTCTGATATTATAGAAGTAGGTATGAAACACCTAAACTCTTGAGCGTACAAACGCTTCTGTGACTGATGTAATTGTTTGACTACGTAACTTAGCCACTATCCTGCAATTATAATCAAATCCTGGATTTTTGTTTCCGGTTGGAAAGTCGTAGTCGATAATTCATCGATTAAACTCCACCGGAGAAAATTCGGGTGTTGAGTACCTGTCTCTTTAGAATCGGTTTCTTAAGATGTATGAATGCATCGACGATACCGGCTCTTCCACAGGCGGATTCGTTTGGAGTAGGACGAATTACCGCTACCTGATTTTCATATCAGGGTCTGTTTAATTCGTTCGCAGGCGTTTTTCATGAAGGCGCCCAGCGTATGCGAGCCTTTACGATTTCAAACGTGAACGAATTTAATGGATTCTCGCCACAGACATACTACCCGTAATATAGCTTTCTCTTTGCGGAAGCTGATCCAAACCGATTCTCCTGCTGCGGTTGATCATAGTCGTATTCCTACGGCGGTTATATTTTTCACTGCGATGACGCAAATAAGGAATTGATTTTGAAACGGCACACACATGATGCAAAAAAAATAACTACGGCACTTTTACTGGCTGCCGGAACAGGAAGCCGGTTGTTTCCCCTGACGCAAAACGAACCGAAATGCCTGACTATGGTAAATGGAACCTCCATCTTGGAGCGCCTTATCTCGAACCTTCGAAAGCACGGATTTAAACGATTGGTGGTTGTCACCGGATACCTGGAAAACCGGATTCGAGAGGAACTCGGTACCTCCCGTGGTAAACTGAAAATCGAATACGTACATAGCCCTAAGTATAAAACTACAAACAATATTTATTCGCTCTGGATGGCGCGAAAATACCTCAGTGAGCCCTTCGTACTTTTCGAGAGCGATCTCGTTTTTGATGAATCTCTTCTGGAAGGAATGCTATACCCGGATAGAATCGCCCTGGACAATTTCGGATCCTGGATGAACGGTACCAGCGTCACGTTGACGGATACCGGAAGTGTTAACGCTTTCATAAGCGGGAATGCGGAATCCCCCAGCGAAGAAACCTATAAGACTGTGAATATCTACAGTCTTTCCAGGGCTTCCTGGAATGCTGTCTCACAACGATTGGACACCGTGATATCTGCCGGGAAGGTGAATGATTATTACGAAACGGTTTTTTCCGATCTGGTTGACGAAGGATCCTTGTCTTTTCAGAAGGTTTCTTTCAAAAATAAGCCATGGTACGAAATCGACACAATTGAAGATCTCAGGGTAGCAGAGAAACTATTTCCGTCAATACGACCTGTATTAGCCGACAAACCTGTAAATCTGTTGCCTCAGCCTCGATTGCCAAATGTGGGATTCACCGGAGAGGCGATACGGAGCCTCAAATATGGAGCATGAAACTTTTTCCAGTCGAGCGGATAAATTCAAATACATATCATCACAGCATGGCGGCTATTATCGCCACGGGTTTATCGATCACGCCTATCTTTACAATCTATACTTCCCGCCTGAAGCTCTGTTCTCCCGACTGAAAGACAGTATCCACGATCTTGTTTTGAACTACCCCGTCGCCCAGCACGCATTAGCGGAGCTTGTTGGGACCATAATCAACCAGAACGCAAAGCGTATCGTAGTGGGAAATGGTGCAGCCGAACTGATTAAAATTGTATCGGGGCAAGTGGCCCGGAAGCTTATTATTCCGGTACCCTCGTTCAACGAATATGCTAATGCTGCACCCGTTGACAGCATTGTCGAGTTCCCTCTGGATTTTCCTTCCTTTCACCTGGACGTAGACAAATTCGCCGCAGAAGCAATCCGGGTGGGGGCCGACGTCGCGGTTGTGGTAACTCCGAACAATCCGACTTCCATAGCCGTGCCCAGGGCCGACCTGCAACGTCTCGCACGAAAGCTGGAACCTCAAGGGTGTATCCTCATTATCGATGAATCCTTCCTCGACTTCATCGAAGATTCCGATGAATGGTCTCTCGAAGGTGCACTCGATAACCATGCCAATGTGGCCATCTTTAAAAGTATGAGTAAAGCTTACGGAATTTGCGGGCTCAGGATCGGGTATATGGTTACAGCGAATGATGATTTTGCCGAAGCCGTACGTAAAGGAGTCCACATCTGGAATCTGAACGGTTTCGCAGAAGAGTTTTTACGCATACTGCCAGAGTATTATCAGGAGTTTAAAGCGAGTTGTTCCAGGGTCCGCGAAGACCGGGATAATATGTATAAACTGTTGGGGACAATCCCCGGGATGACCGTCCACAAGCCGGACGCCAATTTTATTTTCTGCCGATTACCGGAAAATGCCGCCAATGGTCCCGATATAGCTCGGAGATTATTCATAGATCACAACATTCTCGTCAAAGACAGTGTGGGGAAAACCCAACCCGATGGCGATCGTTATCTCAGGATTGCCTGTCGTACTGAACCGGAGAATCGCGAGTTGTTCCGTGCTCTGTCCGAGGTGCTGAATGAATAAGAAGAGCATGATCTCTGTTGCACTGGATCCTCCGAATATCGTTTCCCTTGTGGGCCTTTTATGCGCAGTTACCGCGATATATGCTGCGATCCTCGGCGCATTCTCTCTGGCTATCGTAGCAACCCTCTGGGCCGTAGTCTTCGATTGGGCCGACGGTATCGTGGCCCGTAGTATGAAAAACCGCTCTGACGGCCAAAAAACCCTGGGCGCAAATCTTGATTCGCTGATTGATATAGTCAGTTTCGGAGTTGTTCCGGGTGTATTTCTTCTTGCATACGGTGATTTCAGCGTCTGGTTCCTGCCTGGAGCATTCCTTCTTGTCGCTGTTGCCGCCATTCGCCTGAGCTACTTCAATGTGTTCGGACTTGTCGATAATCACACTTACCAGGGGCTGGCATTGGATAACAATATTGTTGTCCTTGCATTCTTCTTTTTAAGTGAACGGTTCTTCGACCATTCGGTCTTTTCAGGTATTCTCTATGCTGTATTGATGATTCTGGCGGTGTTTAATTTAGCACCGGTTCAAACTCCGAAATTCTCTGGAAAGTGGTTTTACGTTCTTGTTATTATCACAATTCTCTTTTCGATTTTCTACGGTCTGGATTTGTAGGGTATAGGGGCCAATCTAAGTTGACCTGGGGCAGTGTGCCTGAATAGTGAGTAACCTATCCGTGGTTACCGGCGGGAAACGAGCGCTGTAAAAAAAACTGGAATCTTGTCTCCGTCAATTTAGCAGGCCGTTGTAATCGTACCGATTTATTTGACATTTTATCTGTATTTATATACTTTATTTTAAACTATTTTATTTAAAGGTAATATATGAATACTGCAGTAATAACAGGTAGCAGCTCCGGAATCGGCTTTGCGACAGCCAAAGGACTTCTGTCTCAAAGCAATAGAATTGTAATGATTTGTCGAGAAGGGGCAAAATCGCGATCAGCACAAGAACTATTAATTGAATCAACCGGATGCAGTAAAGAGTCCGTGGATTTGATAT
>QMOR01000263.1 GCA_003648285.1 Bacteroidota bacterium | reverse complement strand
TTTACCATCGCCTGATCCGAGAATAATGCACTGGATGTCATCAAAATGCTCTGCAAAATCACCAACGATCGAGGGTAGCATATCTGCACCCTTTTCATACGCAAGTCTGCCAATAAATACGTAGAGAGGCAGTTCAGGATTGAGACTGAGCCCTTTACAGATATTGGCCTTATTCTTTCTCTTGAAAACATCGACACTGCGCTTCATGTGTTCAGGCAGGTATGGATCATTTGCGGGATTCCATACATCGGCGTCGATACCATTGAGGATGCCGCTTGCCTTGGCACCTTCTGTGCGTATCAAGCTTTCTAGTCCATGCCCATCGTCAAATAGCTCTCTGAGATACCCTTCAGAAACTGTCGTAAAATGCCATGCACATTTCAGTGCAGATGCCAGCGGATTGGCAACACGGCCCCATTCGATAAGACCAGCACGGTCAGCCGGAAACTCTGGCAGCAGGTTCATAGAGTCCCTTGAGAATGCTCCCTGGTATGCCGCATTGTGTATTGTAAAGACGGTGGGTGTGCCCTGCATCGATTCAAATTCCAGACAGTTTGCAACCATAAATGGGATCAAACCGGTGTGGTGATCATGACAGTGAAGTATTTTAAACGCAGGAGCCATGACATCGTATCGCAACCAATGGATCACAGAGCGCTGAAACGCGATGCTTCGTGACAGATCATCGTCATAGCTGTAGATCTGAGGCCGGTCAAATTTGCCCGGGATGTCAAAGGAGAACACGTCAAAATCCGGCCCTCCACGATAGACGGTGTAGTGGATATTTTCCCAGTCCATGTAAAATGAGCCATGAAACACTTCGGTCCATTCTCCGTGGCGATCCCAATCCATGCCATATCTCGGCATAGCCACGGCGGCTTCTGCACCTAGCTCGTTTTGGTACTTGGGCAATGCACCGACTACGTCAGCCATACCGCCTACTTTGGCGAAGGGATAACACTCGTAAGAAATATGCAGAATTTTCATAAGGTCATCGTATACCACAAAATATTACATTCTGCTTATAAAGCGTTAGAAGTGTCAGTAAAGAAATAGTGAACTTTATGTGTCTCATGATTGTACGCTTAAGGTCAGCGTAATAACTTTGCAGAGAATGAGCAAGAAAGGAAGAGTACTTGTAGCGATGAGCGGAGGTATTGATAGTACTGTAACCGCAATGATGATGCACGAGCAGGGCTATGAAGTCGTGGGTATCACGATGAAGACGTGGGACTATGCAAATAGCGGTGGATCAAAAAAAGAAACAGGGTGCTGTAGTCTTGATTCCATCAATGACGCACGGAGTGTGGCCGTCGATATGGGGTTCGCACATTTTATCGTGGATATCCGGGACGAGTTTGGTGACTACGTGATAGATAATTTCGTAGATGAGTATATCGCCGGTAGAACACCCAACCCGTGCATCTTGTGCAACACCCACATCAAGTGGGAAGCTATGGTGCGACGGGCTAATGCACTGGATTGCGAGTTTATGGCAACAGGGCATTATGCGAAGGTGGCTGAAGAGAATGGAAGGAAATTTATTCAGAAGGCGGTGGATTCAAATAAGGATCAGTCGTACGTCCTGTGGGGATTGAGTCAGGCTGCGCTTCAGCGAACAATTTTTCCACTGGGACCATTGACCAAGCCGGAGGTGCGTCAGATGGCAAAAGACTACGGATATGATGATCTCTCCAAAAAATCGGAGAGTTATGAGATATGCTTTGTGCCGGATGATGATTACCGGGGTTTTCTGAAGCGTCGCGTACCGGATCTGGAGGCGAGAGTCGCTGGTGGAAAGTTTAAGGATACTGATGGTAATGTCATTGGTGAACATATCGGGTATCCATTTTACACAATTGGTCAGAGAAAGGGTTTGGGCATCGCTTTCGGTAGGCCTGTATATGTTACTGATATTCAGCCAGATGAAAATGTGGTTGTCTTGGGTGATGTTGCTGATCTCATGCGAAATGGAATGCAGGTCGGGAAAGTCAATTCTATGAAATATGCCGATTTGCCAATTCAGAAAGAAGTGGTAACTAAGGTGCGATACCGGGACGTAGGTGCGTTATCTACGTTGGAGAAGACTGCGGGTGTCGTCGATGTACATTTTTTGGCGAATGTAAAGGGTATAGCTCCTGGACAAAGTGCCGTGTTTTATGAAGGAGACGATGTGCTTGGTGGTGGAATTATTCAAAGTGGACTTAATTATAATTGATGCGTTTAATCGGAATTGCTGTTGTTTTATCAATTATCGCCCAGGCTAGCTGCACAAATACAGAAGTGGTTATTGTACCTGACGGGAGGGATTATTTTCCCCTCGAAGTTGGTAGGTTGCTGGAGTATCGGATCGACTCGATCATCTTCGATGATATTCAGGGCGGAAATGTGCAGGACACGTTTAGCGGTTTTATACGTGAGCGCATCACCGGTAAGTTCGAGGGCCTGACAGGAGATACTTCTTATCTCATTGAGCGCAGTTTTCGCCGAATGGAAGCGGACCCCTGGGTGATCACGAATATTTATTCAGAATCAACAGACAATTCTTTCGCTTTCAGACAAGAAGGCAACCTTCCTCTAGTGAAAATGAAGTTTCCATTGCGGGACAGTATAAGGTGGAATCCGACAGCATTTATTGACCCTGAAATTGATGTTGAAGTCGGGACAGAACTCATCAAGATGTTTTCAGATTGGGCAGGATTGGCAATAAATATAGATAGACCTGAAACAATCGGTTCTTTTGATTTCGAAAGTATTGTTACTTGTAAACAAGCAGATGAGAACAATGAGATTGAGAGGCGCTTTGTAACAGAGAAGTATGCAAAACACATAGGTCTTGTGCTGCGGGTGGATTCGATACTCGACTCCAGATGTAAACGGCTAGGAGATTTCTTGCTTTGTCTGGAAAGCGATGGAAATGGGAATCTCGTACCAGAACCATGGACAAAAAGGGCTGATAAAGGATACATTCTTCGTCAGGAAATCACAAATTACAAATGAGTACAAGCCATCCACAATGGAGGACGATTCCCGGCTTTGTCAGAGTCGGCATCTGTGGTAAAACACATGGAGCGGCTGGCGAGATAAAGCTGCGGATAGATACTGGTAGGGAAGAGGCTTGCCTTTCAAGCCCTTTCCTGTTCATTGATATTGATGGGAGTAAAGTTCCATTCGCAATCGATGGCATGAGACGGACGAAAGATCTCTTAGTGAGTTTTGCAGAGGTAAGTGATAATACAGCTGCTTCCAGATTTGTCGGACGAGAAGTTTTTCTTCCCTCAGACGAGGTGGATGCGGAGCCTGTCGAAGTGCCCTCAGATCTGGAGTTCGATTACCTCACCGGTATGAGTTTGCACGCTAACGGTGAGTTTATTGGCCAAATTGAAGAGGTACGGGAGTTTCCTCAACAGGAGATGGCGGTGGTGATGTATCAGAATTCGGAAATTCTGATACCCTTGAATGAAACATTGATTGTGTCGATTGATGTAGAAGCAAAAAAAATAGAAATGCTGCTGCCGGATGGGCTTTTAAGCTTATAACTATATCAGGGAATCAGACCCGGTGCATGGTTATCATCCTGCCACCCCTTCGGGGTTTTCCAACTAAATGCTACCTATTAGAAGATTCAACTCCTCAACTCCTACACTCCTCCACTCCAAAACTTCTCAACTCCACTCCTTAAGCCACGTCCCATTTACCACCTCGACACCATCCTTGGTCACAAATGCGATTTGTGGAGGACCTTCTTTCGAGCCCATGATTGACGCACATCCTACTTCACCGCTCTTGCTAAGGGCGACAATCTTATCATTAAAGTCGACATTGTCGATTCCCCCATTTATGTCCACAATGCGCTTGACGACGGCTTCACATGCTTCTTGTGGTGTCATCCCATTGCGCATATACTCGACGGCAAGAAAACTGCCGCAGGTACGAATGACCTCTTCACCACGTCCGGTGGCACCCGCTGCACCAACAGCGTTATCTACATAGAGTCCTGCTCCGATGATCGGTGAATCACCTACGCGTCCGGAGAGTTTTCCAAACAGGCCACTCGTTGTGGTAATACCAGCCACGTCCCCTTTTGAATCCACGCCAAGGACATTGATGGTTCCCCTTGGTCGCTTCTCAAGTCCATAATCACCATCTGCCGGTGGTAGCCAATCGTCGTGATCACTCATATTTTCTTTCCACTTGAGCCAAACGCGTCTGGAGCGATCGGTGAGAAGATTTTCTTCAGGGAATCCATGTGCACGAGCAAAATCCGTTGCACCTTCTCCAACGATCATCATGTGGTCCGTACGTTCCATCACAAGGCGCGCAACAGAGCAAGCCTTCTTTATTTTCTCCATCGAAGCTACTGATCCGCAATTGTGTGTGGGGCCGTGCATGATGGAAGCATCAAGTGTTACGATACCATGTTCGTTGGGAAGTCCACCGTAGCCAACTGACGCATCATCGGGATCGAGCTCAGGAACATTCGCGCCAACCTCTATCGCATCAAGAATATTTCCTGTCTCATGCATTTTGTCCCAGGCCACCGGAAGGAGTTTGTTGCCCCAGTTTTCTCCGCGACTACATAATATGATGGGGAGTGGATACGATTTGGATTTCGATGATGTCAATTTCGTCGCACGAAGGAATGGGAGTGTAACACTGGCCCCTGCAACCTGCTTTAAAAACTTTCTTCTTTGTGTCATTCAACTGGTCTTGTAATGGTCAAACCCTTTATGATTCGTCAACAAATGCAGGGCTTGACCGGTAATTATTTGTGCGTGATTAACTCTTGTCATTGGAATTCTTCACGCCTGGTTGATAGATCTTAAAACCGCGCTCTTCCTTATCTGCATCCACCATTTTTCGCACATCTTCGAGGAGTGCTTTGGCATCGTATATAATGCCGTCCTTGATGGTATATTTTACACCGCCCACGCGTACGACTTCATTGTCTTCTGTGAGTTTGATCGCTCCAGTACCGTAGAGCACTTTGAGGTTAACGAGCGGATTCTCTTCAACGATGACAAAGTCGGCGAGTTTGCCAATTTCAACGCTACCGATGACATCATCCATGCCAAGGGCTTCGGCACCGTTGAGTGTAGCAGCCCTGATGACTTCCATCGGATGAAAACCTGCTTCCCGAAGCAGTTCCAATTCACGGATATAAGCGAATCCATATAACTGCCAGATAAAACCGGAATCAGATCCCGCAGTGACACGGCCACCACGATTTTTATATTCATTGATAAAGGTCATCCAGAGTGTATAGTTCTTTCGCCAATCTGCCTCCTCTTCAGTTCCCCAATTGTGCCAGTACGAACCGTGTGATATCT
>QMOR01000262.1 GCA_003648285.1 Bacteroidota bacterium | reverse complement strand
TTTTTGCATATACCACACATGCTTCATATTCATTCGATATCAGATCCAAAACTTCCTTCAAATTGGTACTACTATCCATGCCCTTCAGGTATTGCGACTGGATTGCAAAAGGCTTTAATTCCTGATTCTGATCCAGGTAAGAAGTAAATCTTGAATCTGTCAACAGGTCCTTTCGCCGTGGAATCTGACTAGACAGTTTCATAAATTCCAAATCGGCCTCAGCCGTCAGCATCGTCTGCAGAAATCGCCACGCTCCTTCAGGGTCATTGCAGGTACTGAATATCACAATATTCTTGGGGTCGCAGTATGTGTAGACAGGCTCTGTCATATCATCGGGAACAGGTATCTGGGAAAATCCAAATCTCAAATCGTCCGGCTTAAACATATTGATGTTTTCAATCGACCAGGGTCCAGTAAATTTCACAGCAATATTTTTCGCAATAAATGGATCACTCTGCCCCTTCATTTGCTCTCTTGGGAAATACCCGTTTTTATATATTTCCTGAAGAAATGCAAACACCGCTATCCCGTGTTCATTGTCAAACGCGGCCTTGTCATTTTTGACCAGGGGCGCACCGCCAGAGGCAGCGTAATAAAGTGGCACAAAATTGAAGAGTCGCTGCCACCATATCGCTGAGACTTCCGTCGTTCCCATCCACCTGTCGATATACCCATTTCCGTCCCTGTCTTTCGTCACCTTCTTCGCCACATCCAAAAAGTCACTATATGTCCTGGGAATCGTATCGACCCCAACCGACAGAAAGATATCGGGATTATACATCATCATGATAGGATTGACCTTCCAGGGAATCTGGTAAATATGTCCGTCAGCTGAGGTGATTTCTTCAAGCACCCTGGTATCGCACCTGGCTTGCATAAATTCCATAAATCCATCCAGTGTATCGAGCGGCACGATGACCCCGGCCCTGGCGTAATCTTCGACATCGCCTTGCCACATATTTGCATAAATATCGGGAGTAGTCTTGGCAACTACCGCCGAGAGAATAATCTCCTCACTCGATTGGCCTTCCGGGACGGGTTGGAACTGAATAGGGTTGTCAGGATGACTTGTATTCCAGGCCTCCACGTATCCCTGAGCAAAAGACATTTCTTCAGGATTACTTGCCGACCAATACGTCATACTTCCATCATCAACCCTTCTGCCACACGACACAAGACATGCAACTATTCCAAAACACAACGTCAATTGCATGAAATATTGTGAGCTCATTCTCATCTTACCAAGATAGAAATGTCTGGCTGCAAAATGACGAATCAGGCCATCTATCTGTATTACATTTCAATTAATATTTGTCAAACAAAATCTCCCTGAAGATCTTCGAAATTCACCCAGGTTATAGATACGCACACTTCAAATTCGTGTCAAACAAATCATATTTGTACACGCATGTGAAGGATCCAACAGATTTTTACCAAATCTTAGGTATACAAAACACTTCATTAGTGTAAATTCGTGAAATTCGTGGCAAAAGGCACCGACTCCTATTTGAATACGGTCAGGCAAGCACGACAGTCAATCTAAATGGTATGATCACACACAAATGGTGGAAAGAAGGAATCATCTACCAAATCTACCCACAGAGTTTTTATGACTCCAATGGCGATGGAATAGGTGACCTGCAGGGTATCATCAGAAAACTGGATTACATCAAGAGCCTCGGTGTCGATATCATCTGGCTCAACCCCATTTATGCATCACCACTCGATGATAACGGATATGATATCAGTGATTATCGTGCGATAAATCCAATATACGGGACGATGGGCGACTTCGATGAGATGCTTGCCGAAATGCATAAACGCGGTCTCAGATTACTCATGGATCTCGTCGTCAATCACAGTTCGGACGAGCACAAATGGTTTAAAGAATCGAGAAAGTCAAAAAATAATCCATACCGGGATTACTATTATTGGCGCAAGGGTAAAAATGGAGGCCCACCAAACAACTGGCCGGCCGTATTCGGTGGATCTGTGTGGGAATATGACCGGACAACAAGCGAGTATTACCTTCACTATTTCTCTAAGAAACAGCCCGATCTCAACTGGGAGAACCCTAAAGTGAGGCAGGAGGTCATCGACATTATACGTTGGTGGCTTGACAAGGGGATAGATGGATTCAGACTCGATGTCATTTCCATGATTTCAAAAGATCTCGTATTCCCCGATGCAACAGGCGAAAATTTCGGTGAAATGTATACCCGGTATTTCTGTAACGGACCGCGGGTACACGAATTTATACGTGAAGTGCATGATAAATCCCTTAAGGATTACAATGTCATGACAGTTGGTGAAGGTCCGGCGATTACAAAGGAGGCCGGAAACGATTATACTGGTCAAAACCGTGGCGAATTAAATATGATTTTTCCCCTCGACCTGATGTCAGCCGATTGGGGTCCTGATGGACGGTTTGATCCCGGGATTACAGACCGGCGCAAAATCAAATCCTTTTTTCGAGAGTGGAATGAGGCTCTGGGTGATGACGGATGGATGAGTGTCTTTCTCGACAATCACGATTCCCCGCGCATGGTTTCCAGATTCGGTAACGACACCACGTATCGCACAGAAAGTGCCAAACTATTATTGACATTGCTCCTCACGTTGCGCGGCACTCCGTCTATTCATTATGGCTCTGAAATAGGCATGACCAATGCTTCTTTTGACTCCATCGATCAATACAAGGATATAGAGTCACTTAACTTCTATAGTGAAGCCATAAAAAATGGAATGAGCGATCATGAAGCCATTCGCCGCATTCAGATATCAGGCAGGGACAATGTCCGCACGCCAATGCAATGGGATGATCGCAATCATGGAGGCTTCACAACTGACACGCCATGGCTCGAATCCAATCCAAACTATAAGTCAATTAATGTAGAGATGGAAGAATCAGATGATTCTGGTATCCTTTCCTTTTTCAGGCAAATGGTTGCGTTCAGGAAGTCGCACAAGACATTGTCTTATGGGAGTTTCACAGATCTTGACCCGGATCATCCACATGTTTTTCATTACCAGAGAAAAGACGCAGATGCCCAATTTATTATTATCCTGAATATGTCAGATCATACGACATCATATGCAATAAATCAAGCTGGGGCGCACTTGTCCATTTGCAATTATACAGAAGCAGGCAAGAGGGAAGAGCTGCGTCCATGGGAGGCACGCATTTATCTAACTGCCATCTGATTTATCTGTGTTCTTCCCTTTACCGTCATCCGAAGAACTGTCATCCGAAGAACTGTCAGGTCCATTTTTTGACTTATCCGAAGTATCCCGATCACCATCCGAAACTGGTTTTGCTGCATCGGATTCAGGTGCGGCACTATCATCAGAGGTTTCAGATGATGCATCCGTATCACGGCTTTCTTTTGTCAGGATGGGTTCAGATTCTGGCTCCACGCTTGCATCAGTCACTTCAGCATCTGATCTGCTACCCTGATCGTCACTACTGCCCGACGAGTCTTGTCCGATCGCGGAGCCACCTCTAGCTGGCAAATCCTCAGGATCCGTTGAAGCGATACTCTTTGCTTCTTTCTTCATTTGCTTCAATTCCTTCTTCATCGTGGAAGGCGTAAAATCCGTCTCCTCAATGGGATTGAGAATCAACTCGTCAAAGACTTTTACAATCCTGTTGCAGAACAATGCCAGGTTGCGCATGGCACTCAGATGGCTCAAATACAACACCGTATTTCTCGTTCCGACCTCGTTCTTTTTGATGCGTTTGATTTGATTTTTACGAATTTCCCTTGTCTTCTGGACAAAGACAGGTAATTGGTCCAGAACAGTCCTTGTTACTTCTGAATCAAGATTCTTGAAGATATCAATCGTCAACAGATACCGCTCTTTTAGCAAGGCATGGAGCTCTTCCATCTCCTCGATTTGCTCAGGGAGGAGTGGTTTGTGATTATTATCGATGTAATCCAGATTGGATTTAATCACATCCATCACCTCTTTCGCCATTTCATTCAGATAGTCTACCACGAGTATATAGAGGTGTCCGGCTTCCAATTCATGATCCGGCACCCTTTCCAGTGCATTGCTGGAGTTGACCTTCAGGCTTTTGATTTTTTTCAGAATGGGTTTGAAGGCCTGATATGATTGATTGAGAGAGTTCAAGTCTTCCACATTCAGAGCTGTCAGAGATTTATCAGTCAATGTGCCATACTGCTTTAAGAACGTTTTTAACTGGATTGCACATAGACTGATCACTCTGGCTTTTGTGAGAGACCCCTCGTCAATTGTCTTTTCCAGCTCGAGTTGCTCTTCTACTTTTTTACTGTGATAACGATGCGACCGAAACAGGATGACGGCGGCAAAGCACAGGATGACAATGATGGCGATGATACCACCATAATGGAAAATCCCGGCGAGTACAAAAGCCACTACGAAAGCAGAAAGTGCCGTGAAGAACCATCCACCGATGACAGATATTACACCCGAAACACGATATACCGCGCTTTCTCTTCCCCATGCACCATCCGCAAGTGACGTACCCATAAAGACCATAAATGTCACATATGTCGTAGACAATGGCAGTTTTAAACTCGTGCCAATTGCGATTAAAATACTCGCAACGACAAGTGTCACAGCAGCCCTGACCATATCAAAAGCAGGGGCTTCCTTTCCAAGGTGTACTTGTCTTCTCGTAAAAGCCGTCTGATCAAACTGGTTGTTGATGGATCGCTGAATCGAGTCAGGCATTTTGTCATTGACAAAAGTCGCCATCGTGGCAAAATTGCGCACAATACTCCTTGAGATCATAAAGGAAGAAAAGCGTTCAGTGCCTTCTTCCTGGCGTCCGAGATCAAGCGATGTCTTGATCACCGATTTTGCTTTTTTTGAAAGATAGAGCGTGGCCACCATGATAAGTCCCGCTATGATCAGGAGAAGGGTTGGTGTTGGCACTTTGCCTGCCAGGCCGTCCATCAAGAATTGATCGGCTCCACCGGCATTGGATTCAACATATAGCTGGTACGAATTATATCCTGCCAATGGTACCCCAATGAAATTGACAAGGTCATTTCCCGCAAAGGCCATGGCAAGTGCGAAGGTCCCCACCAGAACAAGCACTTTTAGAATATTGATCTTGAACAACTGGTTCATGAGAAACAGGATAACCACCCATCCGACAAAGGACCAGAGCAGAATACTCATCGTATTATCCTGAATCGATTGAACCAGATCAGCACTCATGAACGAAGCACCTTTGGCCCCCTTTATCAGCATGAAATAAGTGATAGCCGTAATACCCAAACCACCCCAGATTGCACCAAATTGCCTCAAGCGCTTTTCATAATCAAATGAGAACAACAGGCGGCTCAGATACTGTGCGATCAT
>QMOR01000261.1 GCA_003648285.1 Bacteroidota bacterium | reverse complement strand
GGAATTAAATCATATCCTTGTATCCGATTTGAAGAAATATATAGGAGTCAAATGATCCCGAATTAATGACTTCCTTCTTGTTTGTCAACACGCACATCTACTATAGTATGTATCAATGTGGTAAGATTCTCGATTTGGTTTTCCAGTGATGCCATTCGCTCTGCCTGGGCATCAATGATGTCCTGCTGCTCCTGCACAGCTTTGACAAGCGGCACCACAAACTCGGCATAACGCAATCCATAATGCGAATTTTCATTCTTGGGTTTATCCACCCCATGAAAATCATAACCAACTGATATTGCGACTGCTTCCACTTCCTGTGCAATAAATCCGCTTTGCAATTCTTTGGCTTTAAGTCTTTCAGAATCCAAGAGTCGGAGGCTGTCCGGGGTACGGTTAAAATTGGCAATGGCATCCATATCGAGGTGATACGTTACGGGGCGTAGCTGGTTTATAAAATCAAGCCCAACAACATTCTCTTTAATATCTGTTTTCAATCTGCCGTCTGAAGCCATGGTCCAGTTGGCATAGCCGCCTATTGTGGAGACGGCGCTATTCCCTAATCTGATTGTATTACTGGCATCTGGTGCAGCGTTGAATCCTAAAGCGGTAGTGTTGTCGTAGTCTTCGCCACTTGGGTCTGCATCCTTCCCGATGGCTGTGTTATTACTTCCAGTTGTATTCGCATAAAGCGCCTGATGCCCGTTTGCCGTATTGTTATTTCCCGTAGTGTTCGAATAAAGCGCCAAAAACCCGTTTGCCGTGTTGTCATTTCCCGTCGTATTTGAATAAAGAGCTCGAAATCCGCCTGACGCGTTATTCTCTCCCGAAGTATTCGAATAAAGAGCCTGGTACCCGATTGCGGCGTTTTTACTTCCAGTTGTATCCGAAAAAAGTGCCTGATATCCGATTGCGGCATTAAAAAATCCTGTTGTATTAGAGGCAAGAGCCTGATATCCGTTGGCCGTGTTTCGATATCCTGTTGTATTTAATGCAAGAGCCTGATATCCGTTGGCCGTGTTGTCATATCCGCTTGTATTCGAGACAAGAGCCTGGTACCCGATTGCCGTGTTGTTATTTCCTGTTGTATTAAAGGCAAGTGCAAACCCCCCGCTTGCCGTGTTAAATAATCCTGTTGTATTAGAGGCAAGAGCCTGATACCCGTTTGCCGTGTTGTTACTTCCTGTTGTATTCAAATGAAGAGCTTGATACCCGTTTGCTGTGTTAATAGTTCCTGTTGTATTTGAATAAAGAGCTTGAAACCCGCTTGCCGTGTTTTCACTCCCTGTTGTATTTGAATAAAGAGCCTGAAACCCGCTCGCCATGTTATCATTTCCCGTTGTGTTAGATCTGAGTGCCCCTGACCCGTTTGCCGTGTTGTAACGTCCCGTTGTATTGAAGCTAAGTGCGTGTTGTCCGCTTGCCGTGTTTTGAAATCCTGTTGTATTTGAAGAAAGTGCCTGATACCCGCTTGCCGTGTTTTTGCCTCCCGTTGTATTAGAATAAAGAGTCGAATGCCCGTTTGCCGTGTTATAGTTTCCTATTGTATTCGAATAAAGAGCCCAACGCCCGCTTGCCGTGTTGTAAAGTCCCGTTGAATTTGTATAAAGTGCTTCATATCCGGTTGCCGTGTTATAGTTTCCCGTTGTATTAGAATAAAGAGCCGAATGCCCGTTTGCCGTGTTATAGAATCCCGTTGTATTCGCATAAAGAGCCTGATACCCGTTTGCCGTGTTAAAATTTCCATCATTCGCGTAAAGAGCCTGAGACCCGCTTGCCGTGTTTTGAATTCCTGTTGTATTCGAAGAAAGAGCCTGAAATCCGTTTGCCGTATTGTGTCGTCCCGATATATTCGAATTTAGCGCATAAGCCCCGCTTGCCGTGTTTCGAGATCCCATTGTGTTGGACATTAGAGTTTTTGCCCCAAGCGCAGTATTGAATTTGGCTTGAAAAATTCCTGTTGCGCCAATACCATTTGCAAACAGAGCTGAATCACCAATTGCAACAATTCCACTTCTTGTTGTATTATGATACAATGCACGCGCACCAACAGCGACATTTCCCGAACCGGTAGTATTCTCCTTTAATGCGAGAATTCCAACTGCGATGTTGTCGTTTCCCAATGTACTTTTTTGCAATGCCGCAGCACCAATCGCCGTATTATTCAATCCTTCAGAGTTTGATCCAAGTGAAGTAAAGCCAAATGCCGTGTTGAACCCACCAGATACATTATCGTGCAAAGCAGCATAGCCCATCGCTGTGTTTGCTGTACCAGTTGTATTGGATTTCATCGCTTTTGCTCCGAGCGCAGAATTGAATTTGGCTTGGCTCAGTGTTGCGCCAATGCCATTTGAAAATAGGACTGAATCACCGATTGCGACATTATCGCTTCTAGTTGCATTGTGATACAAAGCATGCCCCCCAACAGCCACATTTCCCGAGCCGGTAGTATTATTCTCAAGAGCATTGAATCCAAGTGCCTGGTTTCTCGCTCCTGTCGTATTAGCAAAGAGCGATTTCGATCCCACGGCAGTATTCATCGCACCGGTCAAACTGCTATATAGGGCCGAATCGCCAACAGCTACTTGTTTGCTTTGCGACGTTTGAGAATATAACGCACTTTTACCGATGGCCACATTGCCACTACCGATAGAGTTTAAGCGCAATGCCGACGCACCTATGGCCACATTATTAGCGCCAACAAAAGTCGACCTCGCTGCATTATATCCAACGGCTGTATTATTGTCCGAACCGGATGTGCCTGTAAGAGCTGCATATCCAACAGCCGTATTGTTTTTTCCTGTGACATTGTCGGAAAGTGAAGAATGGCCTAGTGCGGTGTTCCTGTCTCCCGATGTTGTATTGCGCAGACTAATAAAACCGACAGCTGTGTTTTGACTACCGGCTGTATTCGCAAGAAGTGCTTTTGATCCCACAGCTGTATTTGCTACGCCTCCGTTATTGTTGTATAACGAAGAATCACCGATCGCCACCAGGTTGCTCTGATCCGTGTTGTTGTACAAGGTGCTGCGCCCGATCGCTACATTGCCTGAACCTTGGGTATTCTTTCCAAGTGCGTTGTAACCTAAGGCCTGGTTGCCGGCTCCCGATGTATTCGCAAAGAGTGCTTTTGATCCCACTGCTGTATTTAATGCACCTGTCAAATTGTTGTATAACGAAGAATCACCGATCGCCACAAGATTGTTCTGGTCGGTGTTGTTGTACAAGCTGCTTCGTCCAACAGCTACATTGCCTGAACCTTCTGTATTCTTACCGAGTGCGTTGGAACCCAATGCCTGGTTGCCCTTTCCAGATGTATTTGCAAAAAGGGTCTTTGAGCCAATAGCTGTATTTGCAGTGCCTGAACTATTATTGTATAATGTCGAATCGCCTATCGCAACAAGGTTGCTCTCAGTCGTATTCTGATATAACGCACGTGTGCCAACAGCAACATTCGAATGCCCTGTTGTATTCGCCCAGAGTGATTGATAGCCAACAGCGCTGTTTCCGTCACCCGAGTCATTGACTTTTAATGCTTCAAATCCAATACCGGTATTCTTATGTCCTGTTGTATTTGCAAACAAAGCATATGCACCACTGGCCGTATTCTGATCACCCGTTATATTTAAAGACAATGCATATACCCCGTTTGCTGTACTATGACCACCAGTCGTATTATCAAAGAGTGCCCCAAATCCATTGGCGGTATTATTGATTCCCTCTGTATTTGATTTTAATGCATTGGTTCCGGTTGCTGTGTTTCTTGTGCCAGTGGTATTTGAAGACAAAGCTAGAGCACCACTCGCCGTATTAAAACTCCCCTCTGTATTTGATTTGAGCACCTCGTATCCGGTTGACGTATTGTACGTTCCAGTCGTATTAAAAGCCAGAGCGTTGGCTCCGTTTGCGGTATTATAGCTTCCCTCTGTGTTTGATTTAAGCGCCTCAAATCCGGTTGAGGTATTGTGCGTTCCGGTAGTATTCGCAAACAATGTTTTCGATCCCAGGGCTGTATTATTCGTACCCGATGTATTGCTTAATAATGCAGAGTCACCGACTGCGACCAAAAAACTTTGACTTGTCTGTGTATGTAATGCATTCACACCAATGGCGACATTCGCGTTTCCAACAGAATTGTTGTACAGTGCAAATGCACCAAATGTCGCGTTGCCATTCCCGGTAGTCGTATTTCTCGCAGCCGAAAAACCAATAGCGGTATTATTATCGGCTGACGTTTGGTTGAACAGTGCCGAACTGCCAACTGCAACATTCCTATTTCCAACCGTATTTGAGTAAAGGGAAAAATATCCAAGCCCGACATTAACATTTCCAGTCAAATTATTGCTCATGCTGGACATTCCGATTGCCGTATTCAGGAAGCCAGTTGTATTCAGAAGAAGTGCGCTCCTGCCAACTCCTGTATTTGAAAAGCCACTTGTATTTGCAAATCCGGAATACTCACCAATAAACACATTGTTGTTTGATGATAGGTCATCACTTTCACCGGCATGATCACCGATGAAGACCGACCCGCCGGTATTGACCACCTCGAGGCGCCCGGCATCCATTCTAAAGTATTCAGTGCCGGCCATATCGAAGCGTATGATGTCATCGTTCGGTGTTTCTTCTACCTGTATCATTGTATTACCATCTACATCTTTGATTACAGCAATACCATCCAGTTTCATATCAACCCAGTCTACACCTGAGTAATACCAAAATGAATTGAAGTCTGTATCATAAGCCATCAGTCCGGTCGCCGGGGAGGCAATTGCCATCCTGTCTACTGTCGACATCCTTGGTACGAGCAATCCCTTTGTGGTGGAACTGATATCCAAAATCGCACTCGCGTCAGGCGCGGCACCGTTCGTGTTGATGGCAATATTGTTTTGGGAGTATGCAGGGAGTATAGTTATTAGACAAAGAGCGAGGAGGAGATGTTTCATTTGGGCAAGTTTTGGTGTAACAAGACGGCACTTTGTGATCAGGGTGCCATGTCAATGTTTTTGATGCAATACCGCATTGATACCAATGTATTGCTGTAAGGGGCATTCTGAAAGGGCAAGCGACTAGTCAGTTGACTTGAGCGAGTATTCGGGAGTAAAATGTCTGAAGATTGAGAAGGATATGAACTAT
Source organism: Bacteroidota bacterium (assembly GCA_003648285.1). Lineage (GTDB taxonomy): Bacteria > Bacteroidota > Bacteroidia > Chitinophagales > Saprospiraceae > B8-G4. Next base: position 220 of record QMOR01000261.1, on the reverse strand, counting down.
ACTTCTGTTGTATTGCCGCTTTTGTCCCGGTAAATATATTATAGCAATGCATCCTTCCGTGCCCGGGCGACCTGCACAATTGTTCCATCCTGCAATACGAGTTGCCCGCCGGAACCCTTGATATATTCTTTGATCTGGTTCAGATTGACAAGGTATGATTGGTGCGTGCGAAAGAATGTGGGACTGTTCAATAGCGCCTCTGTTTCTTTGAGGGTCTTTG